>DASXRH010000340.1:0-5440 GCA_036506715.1 Acidimicrobiales bacterium | reverse complement strand
TCGACCACCGGGTCGTCGTCGGCCAGCTCGGCCTCTTCGGCCTCGCCCTCGGCCAGCTCGGCCTCGATCACGGGGTCGTCGTCGGCCAGCGCGCTGGTGTCGGGCTCGTCGTCGGTGAGCTCGGCCGTCTCGTCGGTCTCGTCCTGGCCCGGCCGCGACCGCGAGGGTTCCCGCCCGAACACGGTGCCGGTGCTGTCGTCGTGGGTCGTCATCGTCGGTCTCCTCTACCGGGCGCGGGCCGGCACCGCGGCCTCACTGCCGTTGATCACCAGGGCGTCGAACAGCCCGCGGAGCCGGATGAAGGCGTCGCGCAGGTCGTCGATCGGGGCGCCGTCGCCCGACTCGAGGGTCCGGCCGGCGACGCGGTAGTCGGCGGCCAGGTGCGGGTGGTCGACCGCCACCAGGTCGAGGCGGTCGACCGCCTCGCCGTCGTCGGCCCCGGGCTCGTAGCCCCGCTCGGCCATGACCTGGTCGACCAGCTCGCCGGCCGCCACCACCGCCCCGCGGGGCTCGTCGACGAAGCCGGCCTGCACGGCCCGCCACTGGCCGACGTAGCGCTCGCGGGCCGCGGGCGACAGGTCGCGGATCTCGATCGCCTTGCGGCGCTTGATGCGGCCGCGCAGGTCGGCCTCGGCCTCCCGCCGGTCACCCCGCGCGTCGACCACCCGGTCGTACTCGGGGCCGAAGCGGGCCCGCAGCGCGCCCGACCGCCGTTGCTCGATCAGCACGGCACCGGCGGCGATCAACGCGACCACGACCAGCACCACGATCACCCACGTCATGAGGACCTCCCCCAAACACCTGTGGAACTGCTGCACGGGTACCCGCTGCGCACCGGGCCCGATACGCGACGCACCGGTAACGTCCGGACATGACCGAGCGGGTGATACGGGCGATGTTGGTGGCGCTGGCAGTGGTGGGGGTCGTGACCGGCCTGTGGGCGGCGTTCGCCCCCCGGGGGTTCTACGACGACTTCCCCGGTGGCGGGCGGTCGTGGGTGTCGGCCGACGGCCCCTACAACGAGCACCTGGTGCGCGACTTCGGCGCCCTCAACCTGGCGCTGGCCGCCGTGACGATCGTGGCCCTGGTGACCCTTGCCCGCCCGGCGGTGGTGGCCGCCGCCCTGGCCTGGCTCGTCTTCGGGGTGCTCCACCTCGTGTACCACGCCCGCCACCTCGACGTGTACGACACCGGCGACAAGGTGGGCACGATGGCGGCGCTGGCGGTGGGTGTGGCGCTGCCGCTGGTGGTGCTGGTGGCGGTGCTGCCCCGCCGCCGGACCACCTGAGCCCGCCCGCGGCCGTCAGCCGGCGGGGGGCGTGCCCCAGGCGGGGTGGGCGTCGAAGCCGGGCCGGTTGGTGATGTTGTGCTGCTCGGAGCCGTCGGGCTTCATCACGTACAGGTCGGCCTGGTCGGGGGCGTCGGGTGTGTCCCGCTTGGACTCGAAGGCGATCTGCAGCCCGTCGGACGACCACGACGGGTCCTGGTCGTCGAAGGGGTCGTCGGTCAGCTGGCGCTGCCCGCCACCGTCATCGTCCATCACGTAGATGTCCCAGTTGCCGTTGCGCTGCGACGAGAAGGCGATGCCGCCGCCGAGTGGCCGCCACGCCGGGTCGCCGTCGTCGCCGGGCTCGACCGTGAGGCGCTGGGGCTCGCCCCCCGCCACGGGGACGACGTAGATGTCCTGGTTGCCGCCGGCCCGGCTCCAGTACGCGATGGACGTGCCGTCGGGCGACCAGGCCGGGTCGCCCTCGTCCTCGGGGCTGTCGGTGAGGTTGGTGAGCTTCCCCGTGGCGAGCTCGAGGACATAGATGTCGGCGGGGCCGTCGCGGTCGCTGACGAAGGCCATCATGGTGCCGTCGGGCGACCAGGTCGCCCGGGCGTCGGGCACGATGTCGCCGATGACCAGCCGGTCGCCCGAGCCCTCGCTGTCGATGACCCGCAGCTCCCAGGCCCCGCCGGTGTCCATCGAGTAGGCCACCGACCGGCGGTCGGGGGCGAGCACGGGCAGGCGGGGGAAGGCGGCCTGCTCCCGGGTGAGCGGCCGTGGGCTGGAGCCGTCGGCCCCGATGAGCCACACGTTCCAGAACGGCTGCTCGAGCTGGGTGTAGGCCATGGTGCCCACGTCGAGCGGCGGGCCCTGGGGGACCTCGACCGGCTCGACGGTGCCGGCGGGCACGCCGCCCACGGTGCCGCTGTCGTCGGCCGCCTCGGTCGTGGTCGTGCCACCGCCGTCGGACCCGCCGCCCCCGGCGATGGCGACGCCCGCGACGACCAGGGCGGCCGCGGCGACCATGCCGCCGATGACCAGCGCGCGCCGGCGTCCGCCATCGGCCCGCGGGCCGTGGTCGGGCGGGGGGCCCGGCGGGGCCGGCCGAGGCGGCGGGCCGCCTGCGGGACGGGGCCGCGCGGGCGGGCCGGTACCGGATGCGGGCCCGGGGCCGGGACCGACGTGGGGGCCGGGACCGGGACCCGGGGCGGCGCCCCCGCCGTTGCCGCCCGGGGCCGTGACGGTGGTGGGGCCGGTCCGGGTGACGGTCGGCGGCACCAGCGTGGCGACCGACGACTCGGCTGGCGGGCCGACGACGCCGGCCTCGGTCGCCGACAGGTGGGCGGCGCCGAGGGCCACCGCGTGCTTGGGGTGGACGTCGATGGCGACCGGCCGCCCCAGCTCGGCCACCAGCATCTGGCCCACCAGCGGGATGCGGGACGAGCCGCCCACCAGCAGCACCGACGTGAGGTCGGCCGGGACGACGTCGGCGGAGGTCAGCGCCCGGCGCATGGCGTCGACGGTGTCGACCAGAGCGGGGCGGATCAGGTCCTCGAACTCGCTGCGGGTGAGGCGGATCTCGGTGCGCTGGTTGGGGAGCACCACCGGGATGGTGGTGTCGGTGTCCCACGACAGCGTCTCCTTGGCCTCGACGCAGTCGCGCCGCAGCCGGGACACGGCGGCCACGGTGCCGGCGTCCTCGGGGTCGAGCTTGGCGAAGGCGTCGTTCATGTGGTCGACGACCCAGGCGAACACGGCCTCGTCGAAGTAGACGCCACCCAGCTGCTCGATGCCGCGAGGGTCGCCCACCAGCTCGAAGCCCTGGCCGGTGTTGCGCAGCACGGCGGCGTCGAACGTGCCGCCGCCGAGGTCGTAGACCGCCACCACGTCACCGGGCGCCACCCGGGTGGTCGAGGCGTAGTGGACGGCGGCGGCCTCGGGCTCGGTGGCCACGCTGACCGGGCCGATGTCGGCCTGCTGGATTGCCTGGTCGAGGAGCTCGCGCTTGTAGTCGCCCCAGTTGGCCGGGCAGGTGACCACCGTGTGGTCGGGCGGGCCGCCCTCGCGGTCGGCCACGATCTTGACCACGCCCCGGAGCAAGTGGGCCATGAGGGCGTGGGCCGAGAACGGGCTGCCGCCGAGCAGGATGGGCGTGGGGTCGCCCATGCGCCGCTTGAACTCGCGGGCGAAGCGACCCGGCTCGGACATGCTGCGGCGCTCGGCGGGCTCGCCGATCAGCAGCACGCCGTCCTCGCGCAGCAGCACGACCGACGGCACCTCGAGGGCCCGGGTGCCCAGCGTCGCCACCTCGGCGCGGCCGTCACGCATGACGGCCGCTGCTGTGTACGTGGTCCCGAGGTCGACCCCGAGTGTGTAAGCCACCCTGCCCTCTGCTTCCCTTCGACCGGCGCCCGCGCCGCGCCTGGCGCCGCTGCGCCGCCGCTCGGCGCACCAGTGCCCTCCGCCTGCTGCCGTCCCACCGTAGCCGTGCGCAGCGGGGCCGACGGGCCGCCGGCGGGCGGCGCCTACCGGGACGAGAGCCCGGACGCCGCGGGGCGCGGGCCGGGCGCCCGGGAGGGGCCGGTGCCGCCCGCCACCACGCACCAGACCGTCTTGGCGGCGGTGCCGTGGTCGACGCCCCAGGCCTGGCTGAGCCGGTCGATCAGGTAGAGGCCCATGCCCCCCGACCGGCCCTCCGGCACCGCCGGCCGGGGCCGGAGCTCGGTGCCGGGGGCGCCGTCGGTCACCTCGATCAGAAGGTCGGCGCCCAGGCGGCAGCGCAGGGTGACCTGGCTGTGGGCGTGGACGACGGCGTTGGTCACCAGCTCCGATACGGCGAGCCGGGCCCGCTCCTGCTCGACCGGGGCCCAGCCCGCGCCGGCCAGCACTGCGTCGACGTGGTGCCGGGCCCGGCGCGCGGCCACGGGGTCGGCCCCCAGGTGGATCGTCTCGTCGTCGTTGCGGGGCCGCTCGTCGTGCGTGTCCACGGGGTATCCGCTGCTCCCGGTCTCTGTCGTGCGCCGGGGAGGGAGCTACCCGGGTCATGCGGAGCGACACAGGAAGATCGGGCCCGCCGTTGATCGATCGAGCACGATCCGTAGACCCTCCACGACGGTACGCGTCGTGTGCGCGCGCTGTAGCCGTTTGAAGACCCCCAAAGTGACATCACTAGTACCAGAATGGGATATAGGTGTACATTGTGTCCATACCAATCCACACCGGGGGGCATGCCTGGGGGCGGCCAGCGGCCAGGCGACCAAAGGCTTCCGCATGGACGACGGCACACCAGTTCGGCGCAATCTGGCGCGCACGCTCTACGCCCCCCGCTCGGGCGGGGCGGCGGCGATCCCGACCGGGGCGCCCGCCGACCCCGCGCTCCCGCCCACCGGCGAGCCCGGACGGGCGGGGCCCCGCGCCGTCGTCCGGGCGTTCTACGCCGATCCCCTGGCCTGGACCGGCCTGGCCGTGGCCATGCTCGTCCTCACCTACGGCGGCGGGGCGGTCATGTTCTGGTTCCACGCCGTCTACCTGGGTGAGGGCGGCCCGGCCATCAGCCCGTGGCTCCACTGGGCGATGGATTCGTCGGCCGGCTGCATCGGGCTCACGCCCGCCATCGCCCTCATCATCCCGCTGGCGGCGTGGACCTCGCTCGAGGATCGGCCCGGCGGCGGGTCGGTGCGGGTGCGCCCCGGTCTGTTCGCGCTGGTCGGCGGCGTCCTGTTGGCGGTCGTCACCGCGCCCGCGCCGCTGGTCCACGACACCCTCCTGGCCCGGGGCACGTGGCTGGGCGAGAAGGTCACCACCATGTGGGGCGGCCAGCACTACGTGTCCCACGGCGTCCTCTACGAGGAGGGCAGCGCGTGGTTCGAGATGGGCCAGCAGGTGGCCGTCGGCATCCTCACCTACGTGCCGCTCATGTTCGTGACGCTGATGGCCGTGCGCGTGATCGGTGGCCGCCCCCGGCGCCGTCCCGCCCCGGCCGACCGGTGACCCCGGCGGTCAGCGGTCGGGCAGGGCCCGCAGGTTGGTGCGCCGCACCTCGACGTAGAGCCCGGTGCCGTCGGCCACCCGCCGGCGGTCGCCGGACTCGACCAGCACGACGACGGGCGTGCCGGCGGCCAGGACCCCGTCGGGCGGGCCGCCGGCCGGCGACCCGTCGAACCGGTAGGG
>DASXRH010000339.1:0-8415 GCA_036506715.1 Acidimicrobiales bacterium | reverse complement strand
CTGTTGGCCGAGGGCCAGCCGGCGACGCGGCTGTCGACGGCGTTCGATTCGGTGACGTTGTATGGCTGTGACCCCGACGAGCGGCCCGACATCTACGGCAAGGTCGGCAACTCGGGCGTGTCGATCGCCACGCTGGATGACATGAAGGCGCTCTATGCCGGGTTCGATCTGTGTGACCCGTCGACGTCGGTGTCGATGACGATCAACGGGCCGGCGCCGGCGATCCTGGCCATGTACTTCTGCACGGCGGTGGATCAGCGGCTCGACGCGTTCGCGGCCGACCACGGGCGCCCACCGGGCGGCGACGAGGCGGCCGAGATCGCCGCGTGGGTGCTGGCCAGCGTGCGGGGCACGGTGCAGGCCGACATCCTCAAGGAGGACCAGGGCCAGAACACCTGCATCTTTTCGACCGAGTTCGCCCTGGGGATGATGGCCGACATCGCCGAGTGGTTCGTCGAGCACCGGGTCCGGAACTTCTACTCGGTGTCGATCTCGGGCTACCACATCGCCGAGGCGGGCGCGAACCCGATCAGCCAGCTGGCCTTCACGCTGGCCAACGCGTTCACCTACGTGGAGGCCTACCTGGCCCGGGGCATGGACGTCGACGACTTCGCCCCCAACCTGTCGTTCTTCTTCAGCAACGGCATGGACCCCGAGTACGCGGTGCTGGGCCGGGTGGCCCGGCGCATCTGGGCGGTGGCCCTGCGCGACCGCTACGGGGCGGGTGAGCGGGCCCAGAAGCTGAAGTACCACGTGCAGACCTCGGGCCGGTCGCTGCACGCCCAGGAGATGGGCTTCAACGACATCCGCACCACGCTGCAGGCCCTCATCGCCATCTACGACAACTGCAACAGCCTGCACACCAACGCCTACGACGAGGCCGTCACCACCCCCAGCGCCGAGTCGGTGCGCCGGGCGCTGGCCATCCAGCAGATCATCAACCGCGAGTGGGGCCTGTCGATGAACGAGAACCCCAACCAGGGCAGCTTCGTCATCGAGGCGCTCACCGACCTGGTCGAGCAGGCCGTGCTCGCCGAGTTCGACCGCATCAGCGAGCGGGGCGGCGTGCTCGGCGCCATGGAGACCGGCTACCAGCGGGGCCGCATCCAGGACGAGTCGATGCTCTACGAGCAACGCAAACACGACGGATCACTGCCCATCGTCGGCGTCAACACCTTCCTCGCCCCCGGCAAGCACGACGACGCCGTCCCGGCGGGCCCCATCGAGCTGGCCCGGTCGACCGACGCCGAGAAGCAGGCCTGCCTCGATCGCCGGCGCGACTTCCAGGCCCGCCACGCCGGGTCCCGGCCGGCGGCGCTCGACCAGCTCCGCCGGGCGGCGCTGGCGGGCGACAACCTGTTCGCCGTGCTGATGGACGCCGTGCGGGTGTGCACCCTCGGCGAGATCAGCGACGCCCTGTTCGAGGTGGGCGGCCGCTACCGCCGCACCGTCTGAGCGGGTCGGGCCCGGCTCCCCACGGGCCCGACCCCGTCGACCACGAGAGCGATCATCCCGGGGTGAACACGAGGACGTCGCCGCGGTTGGTCCGGGTCCGGGGCCGTTCGGGGTCGGGCAGCGCCCGCAGGGCGGCCAGGGCCGGTTCGACCACGGCCGCCCACGTGGCGTCGCTCAGGTCCCACAGGGCCGACAGCTCGCGGCGCTCGATGAGCCGGGCCATGTCCTCGGGCGACTCGTGCGTGTGGTGGGTCTCGGTCTCGGCCCGGGCCGCCAGCCGCAGCCCGGCCGCCGCAGCCGCCGCCCCGATCTGCTCGGGCGTGTCCTGGGCCGGGCGGAGGTGGCCGAACACGCCGTCCACGATGTCGCCCATCTCGTCGTCGGCCCAGCGCCGGTGGGCCGGCACCACCACAAGGCGCCCGCCGGGCCGCACGACCCGGGCCAGCTCCGCCACGAACGCGGTGACGTCGGGGACCAGCTGGAGCACCCACACCACCACGACGTTGGCGAGCCCGCCGCCGGCCACCGGCAGCCGGTAGCCGTCGGCCACCGCCACCCGGGGGCCGAGGCGCTCCCGGGCGTGGCGCAGCATCGCCGGCGCGAGGTCGACGCCCACCACCGGGTGGCCCTGCTCGACCAGCGGCAGGGCGACGGCACCGGTGCCCACCCCGACCTCCAGCACCGGCCCCGGCACCAGCCGGCCTCCGATCACCCGGGCCAGCGCCCGACCCCGCTCCAGGCCGCCCCGGGTGGCGTCGTAGCGGTCGGCGAAGTGCTCGAACGAGATCGACCCCACCACCGACCGGTCGCCCGGCCGGGCCGGCGTCAACGTCATGGGCCAACTCTACGGGTGGCCGGAGCGTCACTCCGGGCTCTCGAACACCAGGACGTCGAAACGCGTGACCCGGCGCCGGGGCCGGGTGGGGTCGGGCAGCGCCTCCAGCGCGGCGATGGCGGGGGCGACGATGGCGGCCCACTGGTTGTCGTCGACGTCCCACAGCGACGGCCACACCCGCTTGCTGATGGTGCGGATGCTGGCCTCGGGCGACTCGAGGCTGGTGGCCGGGGCCGTGACGTCGTGGGCCACCAGCGTCAGGCCGGCGACCTCGGCGGCGGCGATGATCTGCTCGGGGGTGTCGAGCATGGGCCGCAGCCGCCGGGCCATGGTGATGATGATCTCGCCCACGTCGTCGGGCTCCCAGCGACCGCCGGACGGCACCACCATCACCCGCCCGCCCGGCGCCACCACCCGGGCGGCCTCGGCCATCAGCCCGGGGACGTCGGGCACCAGCTGGAACACCCACACGATGGCCACGTTGGGCACCGCGCTCGTGCGCACCGGGAGCTCGTAGCCGTCGGCGACCGCCGCCCGGGGACCGAGCTGCCAGCGGCCCGCCATGAGCATGCGGGGCGACAGGTCGAAGCCCGCCACCGGGTGCCCGTGGTCGAGCAGCGCCAGGGCCACGCCGCCGGTGCCGACACCGACCTCCACGATGGCCCCGGGCCGGGCGTGGCGGGCGATGACGTCGGCGGCGTCCTTGCCCCGGCGGAGCCCGCCGCGGGTGGCGTCGTAGCGGTCGGCGGTGCGATCGAAGCTGACCGAGGGCATGCACCGGACAGTACGGCCGACTGCCGCCGACACCCTCGGGGTACCGACATGTACCGAGGTGACGGATGCACCCCGCGCGGGGGCGCGACGTGCCAGGGTGGTGGTGCCGACGTCGCACAACCGCCGTGAACATCCCGACATTTCGCGCCTGTTCTCCTCAAACCGCTATGCAGATGTGCGACGATCAGACGGAACTAGCCGACTGATCGCCCAAGGAGGGTCGTGATGGTGGCCAGCTCGCCGAAGTCCGGGGCCGAGGGCACGAGGAAGGGGGCGCAGCGCAAGGCGGCGACGAAGGCCGCCAGGGCCGAGGCGAAGCGGGCCGCCAGGGCCGAGCGCAAGGCGGCGGAGGCCGCCAGGGCCGAGTCCAGGGCGGCCAAGCGGTCGCGCAGGGCCGAGGCGAAGCGGGCCGCCAAGGCCGAGCGCAAGGCGGCCAAGCAGCTGGCCCGGGCCGGGGCGGCCGAGAGCGGCGCCGGGGTGGGTCGCAAGGCGGCAAAGCGGTCGGGCAAGGTCGAGGCGGCCGACAGGGGCGGCGTGGGTCGCAAGGCGGCCAAGCGGTCGGCCAAGGCCGCCAGGCGTGCCGGCGCCGCGGCCAACGGCAACGGGGCCGGCCCGGGCACCGGTGCCGGCGCCGTCGTGACCCGGCTGGCCCCCACGGGCACCGGGGTCGAGCGGTCGGCGGCGTCGCGGTCGTCGGTTGCGGTCGCCACCCGGCGGACGGCGGCGTCGCTCGGACCCGCCCGCGACACCCGGGCGCCGCTGCGGGCGGTCAACGGCGAGCCACCTGAGCCGGTCCCCGCGGGCACGACCACGATCGACCTCACGGCCTCCGCCATCCCGCCGGCCGCGGCGGCGACGCCCGATCCCGCGGCCGGCCGCGACTCCCGCTCCCGGGCCGGCAAGACCGCCGAGCGGGTGGCCCACTACCCGGCCGAGGAGCTGCGCCACGACCTGCTCCTCGCCCACGTCTCCCGGGCCATCGACGACCGCGAGATCGCGCTCCAGAAGCAGAGCCGGGTGTTCTTCCAGATCTCCGGCGCCGGCCACGAGGCGCTGCTGCTGGGCCTGGCCCACGAGCTGCGGCCCGGCTACGACTGGTTCTTCCCCTACTACCGCGACCTGGCCCTCATGCTGGGCCTCGGCATCTCGGCCGAGCAGATCCTGCTCCAGGCGGTGGGCTCGGCCGCCGACCCCGCGTCGGGCGGCCGCCAGATGCCGGCCCACTGGGGCGACGCCGGGCGCAACGTCGTCACCCAGTCGAGCCCGACCGGGAGCCAGTGCATCCCGGCCGTGGGCTGCGCCGAGGCCGGCCGCTACATCGTCCGCCGCCCGCAGCTGGGACTGACCGCCCACGGCGACGAGATCACCTACGTCAGCCTGGGCGAGGGCGCAACCTCCGAGGGCGAGTTCTGGGAGAGCCTGAACACGGCCTGCACCGAGCACCTGCCCGTGCTGTTCATCGTGGCCGACAACGGCTACGCCATCTCGGTGCCGTCGGCCGAGCAGTCGCCGGCGCCCATCAACGAGCTGGTCAAGGGGTTCGCCGGGCTGCAGGTGCGCTCGATCGACGGCACCGACTACTTCGCCGTGCGCCGGACCGCCCGCAAGGTCGTGAGCCATGTGCGGGCCGGCGTCGGGCCCGCGCTCATCCATGCCAAGGTCACCAGGCCGTACTCGCACTCGGCGGCCGACACCCAGAGCAAGTACCGCCTGCCCCACGAGCTGGACTGGGAGCGCGACCACGATCCCATCACCACTCTGGAGCGGGCGCTGATCGAGGGCGGGGTCATCACGGAGGACGAGGCCGAGCAGGTCCGGGACGAGGCACGCCGCATCGTCACCGCCGCCGCCAAGGCGGCGCTGGCGGCACCCCGGCCCGAGATCGACAGCGTGCTCGACCACGTGGTGGCCCTGCCCGAGATCCCCGACCCCGGCGATCCGACGGCCGACGGCGAGCCCGTCGCGCTGGGCGAGGCCATCCGCCGCACCCTGCACGAGGTCATGGAGGCCGACGACCGCATCCGCGTGTTCGGCGAGGACGTGGCCGACGCCCGCGAGGCGATCATGGCCGACGTCGAGGGCAAGGGCGGGGTGTTCGGCACCACCCACGGGCTGCAGCGCAGCTTCGGCCGGGCCCGGTGCTACAACACGCCGCTGGCGGAGGCCAACATCATCGGCCGAGCCGTGGGCCAGGGCATCCGGGGGCTGCGGCCGGCGCCCGAGATCCAGTTCTTCGACTACATCTGGCCGGCCATGCAGCAGATCCGCAGCGAGGCGGCGACGATCCGCTGGCGCTCCAACGGGGCGTTCACCTGCCCGATGGTGATGCGGGTGCCGATCGGCGGCTACCTGCAGGGCGGGTCGATCTGGCACAGCCAGTCGGGCGAGTCGATCTTCGCCCACATCCCCGGGCTGCTCATCGCCTTCCCCTCCCGGGCCAGCGACGCCGCCGGGCTGCTGCGGGCCGCGTTCCGTTGCGAGGACCCGGTGCTGTTCCTCGAGCACAAGCACCTGCTGCGCCAGCCCTACACCCGCGACCCGCTGCCGGGGCCCGACTACGTCGTCCCCTTCGGGCGCGGCCGCTACGTCACCCGCGGCACCGACCTGACGATCGTGACCTGGGGCGCCACCGTCGAGCGGTCCCGGCAGGCCGCCGAGGCGCTGGCCGACGAGGACGGCGTGGCGGTCGAGATCGTGGACCTGCGCACCCTGGTCCCGTGGGACCAGGAGATGGTGGCCGAGTCGGTGGCCAAGACGTCGCGGCTTCTGGTGGTGCACGAGGACGTGGTGCGGGCCGGGTTCGGCGGCGAGGTGGCCGCCTGGGTGGCCGACCACTCGTTCTGGCAGCTCGACGCCCCCGTGGGCCGGGTCGGCGCCAAGGAGTGTCACGTGGCCTACGCGCCCGAGCTGGAGCGGGCCATCCTGCCCCAAGCCGACGACATCGCCGCCGCCGCCCGGGTCCTGCTGGCCCAGTGACGCGGCCAACCTGCGGCGCGCAACGCCCCGCCTCCCGCATGCGGGGGCGGGGCATCGGCTAGAACGGTAGGGATCGGCTGGGGTGCCGCGGGGCTGGGGTCAGCCCTCCATCGTCGACAGGTCGTCGTGGGCGACCAGCCGACCGAGGACACCAGCCATGACGATCACCACGGCGATCGCCACCAGTCCCATGACCAAGATCTCTTGCACGTGAACCGCCACCTCGTCTCCGGCCCGCCAAGGGCGACGTATGAGAGTGTCGACCCGGCGCACCCGCCGGGCCCCCTCGGCCACCGGGGAGGGCGGCGCGAAGTACGAGGATCTTGCCCTATTACCCCCGACCCTGTGTGCGACGATTCGGTGACGATCCGCGGCGCGCACGTCGCGGGCGGTGGGTAGGGATCGGCCGTGCCGGCTCGGCGACCGTCGCCTGCCCTGCTGCTCGCCACGTTCGTGCTGGCGTGCGGGACCCCGCTGGCCGTCGCCGCCGCCACCGGGCTGACGGCCGACCACCGCGGCGGCGACAGCGTCGAGACCGCGGACGGCGGCCCGCGCGAGCTGGCGTCGGCGTCCGGTCCCACGGTGACAGGCCCCGACGGCCTCCCGATCACCACCGGGATCATCGGCGACCCCTCGTCCAGCGGCGACGGCGACGGCTCGGGCGCCGGGCGCCGGTCGGGCCCGCCGGCCACCGGCACGGCCGACATCCCGCCGACCACCACCTCCACCACCACGACCCCCAGCGTCCCGACGACGCCCACCGCGCCCCCCGCTACCCCCGCCCCGCCCCCGCCGGCGTTGACCACCCCCACCACCGCCCCGGCGCCCTCGGCCGTCACCCCGCTCGACCGGGTCGCCTACCTGGTCAACACCGCCCGGGCCCAGGCCGGTTGCCCGGCGCTGGTGGTCGAGCCCCACCTCAACGCCGCCGCCCAGGGTCACAGCGACGACATGGCGGCCCGCAACTACTTCTCCCACGACACCCCCGAGGGCAAGGACTTCGCCACCCGGATCCTCGAGGCCGGCTACCCGGGCAACCCCGGCGGCGAGAACATCGCCAAGGGCCAGCGCACGGCCCAGCAGGTCATGACCGACTGGATGAACTCGTCCGGCCACCGGGCCAACATCCTCAACTGCCGGTTCACCGCCATCGGCCTCGGGTTGAACACCAGCGCCTGGACCTGGACCCAGGACTTCGGCTACTGACGTCCGACCGGTTCCGCCGCTGGTCAGGGCATGCTCTCCTCTCAGCCCTTTGCGCCGTCGGCTCGAAGGCGGTAGGCGAGGTGGACACGTCCGGATGCCATCGGTTCGGCCGACACGAGCTCAAGCGCCTTGCGCTCGGCGAAGTCTCCGAAGACGTCCGTTCCGCCTCCCGTGGCGACCGGGTGCACGATCAGGTGGAGTTCATCGAGCAGGCCAGCGTTCATGAGGCTTGTGAGCAATCCCGGGCCGCCGACGACGTAGACGGCCTTGCCCGGCTGCTGCCTCAGTGTGCGGATCTCGTCGATGTCGTGGATGATCCGCGCCGACGGCCAGCTCGGGTCGGTGAGCGTGTTGGAGAGCACCAGGTGCGGCGTCTCGATGGCGACACGGGCGTAGGTGACCTCGCGAGGGTAGGGATCCCTGCCGAGCATGTCGGAGGCGGCGCTGGGGTCGTCGAGGATGGCGGCCCAGAACTCCTCGTAGCGGGGGAACATCCCGCCGCCCAGCACGAAGGTGTCCACCGGCGGCAGCAGCTCGAGGCCGTCGGCCCAGGAGTCGACCCAGTCGGCCTCGCCCTTGGGGTCGAGGATGTAGCCGTCCAGGGTCACCTGCATCGCCGAGATCAGGGATCTCGATGTCGTCATGCCTGCCTCCGAGTCGTGTGCGTCGTCCACCTGGTCCGGGGTCGCGGTCGCCCCGATGCGATGCCGGATGTCAGCCATGGTCGTTTCCTTCTTTCTGGGGGATTTGTGCGTTCTGGATCGCCTCGGCGATCTTCTTGATGCGCCGCAGTCGGGCGTCCCAGGTCGCGCCGACCGAGGAGAGTTGGGCGACGGCCCGGGACAGTTGGGCGTCGTCGACCTGGTAGCGCTTCTCCCGTCCGATCGCGGTCGCGTGGACGAGTCCGGCGCGGTCGAGCACGTCGAGGTGCTTGGAGACCGCCTGGCGAGTCACCGGGAGGTGTTCGCTCAGGCCCGTGGCGGTGCCGCCGCCGTCGACGAGCAGCTGGTCGAGCATGCGGCGCCGGGTCGGATCGCCGACCGCGGACCACAGGTCGTCGTCGATGACGATCATCACGGCGCGGCGACCTGCCGGACGGCGCGCTCGGCGATGCGAGGCAGGTAGAAGTCCCAGCCGGTGACGTGGTCCTGGTAGGCCTCCTCGAGCAC
>DASXRH010000338.1:0-5378 GCA_036506715.1 Acidimicrobiales bacterium | reverse complement strand
GTTCTCGACCCCGGTGAGGTTCTCGTCGACCGCCGCGTACTGGCCGGCCAGGCCGATGCGCTCGCGCACGGCCTGGGGGTGGCGGGCCACGTCGATGCCCAGCACCTCGGCCTCGCCACCGTCGGGCGTGAGGATGGTGGTGAGGATGCGGACGGCGGTGGTCTTGCCGGCGCCGTTGGGCCCGAGCAGGCCGAACACGGTGCCGGCGGGGACGGCGAGGTCGATGCCGGCCAGCGCCTCGACGTCGCCGAACCGCTTGGTGAGGTTCTCGACCCGGATGGCGGGGCGACCAGGGGGAAGGGTCATGAGGGAGATGCTGGCAGAGGTCATTGAGCGGAGTCAACGATATTTTTGGATCAATGGTGGACACAGGACAAGAAACTGGTTGCGCGGGTAACATCTCGGGCGTGGATCGCGCGGAAGCGGCCAGGCTCATCTCGCAGGCGGTGGCCGAGCTGTTCTTCTCCGCGGAGAACCAGTCCAAGTTCCACGGCACCGCCGACGAGCTCGGCCTCACGCCGCCCATGCTCAAGAGCCTGATCGAGCTCGAGGCCGGCGAGGCCGTCCCCATGCGGCACCTGGCCGACCGCTGGGGCTGCGACGCCTCGTTCGTCACCGTCACGGTCGACGGGCTCGAGCGCCAGGGCTTCGTGCGCCGCGAGGTCGCCCCCCACGACCGCCGCATCAAGACCGTCGAGCTCACCGAGCTGGGCGAGCAGGCCCGCGAGCAGGCCGTCGAGGGCGTCTACGGGCCCCGCGCCGGGTTCGAGGCCCTCAGCCGCACCGAGCAGGTCACGCTGGCCAAGCTGCTCACGAAGATGGCCCAGGCCCAGGCCGACTACGACGAGATGCTGCTCGACCGGTCCGACGTGCGCGCCAACGTGCGGCGCGCCGCGGCCCAGCGCACCCGCGAGTTCCGGGGCCATGGCCACGACCAGGGCGGCGGCTGGCGCCAGGTCCTCGACGCCCACCGCGAGGAGCTGCGCCACCTGCGCGAGGAGCTGGTCCGGGTGCGCGACGAGATCAGGGCCCAGGCCCGCCGGCCGGTCGACGAGGCCAAGTCGGCCAAGGCCGATGCACTGGCCGAGGCCCGGGCGGCCAAGGCCGAGGTCAAGGCCGAGCTGAAGGCCGCCCGCGAGGCGCTGCGGTCCGAGGTCACCGGTCGGCCGCGCCGGCAGTGACGCCGGGCGCCACCCACCCGGGGCCCGCCCCGGGGCGCCGGTAACCTCGCTGGCGATGGGCATCCACGAGGAGGACGTCGCCGCGGTCCGGGCCACGTCCGACATCGTGGCCGTCATCAGCCAGTACACCCCGCTGCGCCGGGTCGGCCAGCGCTGGATGGGCCTGTGCCCCTTCCACAGCGAGAAGACGCCGTCGTTCTCGGTCAACGCCACCGAGAACCGCTACTACTGCTACGGCTGCCAAGTCCACGGCGACGTCATCGCCTTCGTGATGGAGAAGGAGCAGCTCGACTTCCCCCGGGCGGTCGAGTCCCTCGCGGCCCGGGCCCACTTCACGCTGCGCTACACGGACGCCGACCAGGGCGAGGGCCGCCGGCGCCGGGCCAAGCTGATCGACACCATGGCTCGCGCCGCCGCCTGGTACCACGAGCGGCTGCTGTCCGGCGCCGACGCCGGCGCCGCCCGCCGCTACCTGCGCGAGCGCGGGCTCGACGGCGACGTGGTGCGCGAGTTCCGGATCGGGTGGGCGCCCGACGGCTGGGACGCCCTGTGCCGGGCCCTGCGCCTCGACGACGACATGGCCACCGGCACCGGGCTCGGCCGGCCGGTGCGGGGCCGGCTGCAGGACCACTTCCGGGCCCGCATCCTGTTCCCCATCGCCGACGACCGGGGCGACACGATCAGCTTCGGCGGCCGCATCCTGCCCGGCACCGAGACCCAGTGGAACAAGGGCAAGTACAAGAACACGACCGAGACGCCGCTCTACAACAAGTCCAAGGTGCTCTACGGCCTCGACCGGGCCAAGGCGGCCATCGTCACCGCCGGCACCGCGGTGATCTGCGAGGGCTACACCGACGTCATCGGGTTCCACCGCTCGGGCGTGCCGCTGGCCGTGGCCACCTGCGGCACCGCCCTGACCGACGAGCACGTGACCCTGCTCACGCGGTTCGCGGCCCGCAAGCTCGTTCTCGCGTTCGACGCCGACGGCGCCGGCCAGGCGGCGGCCGAGCGGTTCTACCGCTGGGAGCGCGAGCACGACATCGAGGTGGCGGTGGCCGACCTGCCCCCCGGCCAGGACCCGGCCGACGTGGCCGGCGACGACCCCGCCCGGCTGGCCGCGGCGGTGGAGGGGGCCACCCCGTTCCTGCGCTTCCGGCTGGACCGGGCCTTCGCAGCCGCCGACCTCGCCAGCAACGAGGGCCGGGCCCGGGCGGCCGAGCGGGCGCTGGAGATCGTGGCCGAGCACCCGTCCGATCTGGTGCGCGACCAGTACGTGATGGACGTCGCCTCCCGGTGCCGCATCGAGCCCGCCCTACTGCGGCCCCAGCTCGACCGGATCCGGTCCCGGCCCGCCCCGCTCCGCCCGCCCGCGCGCGACGGTGGCGGCGCCGGCCGGGGCCGGCGAGAGCGCGACGACGAGGCGCCCCCGCCCTGGCTGACCGAGCCGGGCGGCGGCGGGGGCGGCGGGGGCGGCGGCCGGGCCGTCGACAACCGGCCCGACGGCGTCGCCCCGCCGCCCGACGGCCCCCGCACCGCCCCGCGCGCCGGCAACGGCGCCCGCCGGTCCGGCATGGCCGAGGGGCCGGGGCTCGAGGTGCTGCGCCACGCCGTGCACGACCCCGAGGCCGTGAGCCGATGGCTCGACGCCGCGCTGTTCGGCGACCCGGTCCAGCGGGGGGCCTACGAGGCCCTGGTGGCGAACGACACCCACGACGCCGCCCTCGACGCCGCGCCCCCCGAGGTGGCCGGTCTGCTGGCCCGCCTGGTGGTCGACGAGCCCACCTCCGAGCCGTTCGACGCGGTGCGCCGGCTGCACACCGAGGTCGCGCGGCGGGAGATCGCCGCGGTCCGCCTGGGGGCGGCCACCGCCACCGACGGCACCCAGGCCCTCACCGACCTGGCGACCCTGACGCGGGTGATCGACGGCCTGCGCCAGCCCCAAACATCGGCCGAATCGGCCGGGCGATTGCTAGCCTGGCTTGAGGATCGGGACGGAGACGGGGGTTGACAGAGGTGCCATCCAAGCTCGGCGCATGGAACAGCTCGACGGAGAACGAGCTCGCCCGCCTCGTCGAGCACGCGCGTGAGACCGGCCGCCTCACCCAGCACGACCTGGTCGAAGCCCTCGCGCACGTCGAGATGACGCCCGACGTCCTGGCCGAGATCTACCGCCGGTGCCGGGCCGCCGGCATCGTCGTGGAGGAGACCGAAGACCTCGACCTCGCCACCCCGCCCGAGCGGGCGCTCAACCTGGTCGACGGCGACGCCGCCGCCCAGCTGCCGGGGGGCGACCTGGTGGTCGACGCCAGCAACGCGTCCACGGTCGTGATGCTCTCCGCCGAGACCCTGCGGGGCCCCGACCGGGCCCACGTACGCCGCTTGTCGGCCACCCTGCGGCGCAAGACCCGGCTGTCCGCCGACCGCTCGACCGAGCGGGGCGGGGGCACGTCCGATCCGGTGCGCATGTACCTGCGCGAGATCGGCCGGGTGCCCCTGCTGGTGGCCTCCGAGGAGGTCGACCTGGCCAAGCGCATCGAGGCCGGGGCCGAGGCATCCGAGCGGCTGGCCGACCTCGACGCCGCCGGTCTGCTGGGCGACCTGCCGGTCGACGAGTCCCGCGAGCTCCAGGCGCTGGCCGACGACGGCGACGACGCCAAGAGCGCCCTCATCCAGGCCAACCTGCGGCTGGTGGTGTCGATCGCCAAGCGCTACGTGGGCCGCGGCATGCAGTTCCTCGACCTCATCCAGGAGGGGAACATGGGGCTCATGCGGGCGGTCGAGAAGTTCGACTACACCAAGGGCTTCAAGTTCTCGACCTACGCCACCTGGTGGATCCGCCAGGCGATCACCCGGTCCATCGCCGACCAGGCCCGCACGATCCGCATCCCGGTCCACATGGTCGAGTCGATCAACCGGGTGCACCGGGTGCAGCGCCAGATGGTGCAGACCCTGGAGCGCGAGCCCACGGTCGACGAGCTGGCCGACGAGGTGGGCATGACGCCCGAACGGGTGCGCGAGATCCAGCGCATCTCGCTCGACCCCCTGTCGCTCGACTCGCCGGTGGGCGAGGAGGACGATTCCTACCTCGCCGACTTCATCAAGGACGACGGGGCCGAGGAGCCCGACGACGCCGCCACCCGGCAGATGCTGCAGAACGAGGTGCGCAAGGTCCTCGACGAGCTGAACGACCGCGAGAAAGAGGTCGTGATCATGCGGTTCGGGCTCGACGACGAGCAACCCCGCACGCTGGAAGAGGTGGGCAAGCAGTTCGGCGTCACCCGCGAGCGCATCCGCCAGATCGAGTCCAAGACCCTGGCCAAGCTGCGCCATCCGCACCGGTCGCAGAAGCTGCGCGAGTACCTCGAGGGCGCCTGAGTCCCACCGCCCCGCGACCATGTGCGGTGGCGGCCGTGCCGGTAGCGTGGGGGCGTGGACCTCGGAGCGCCAGAGCTGCTGATCATCCTGCTCGTCGTGCTCGTTCTCTTCGGCGGTGCCAAGCTGCCGAAGCTGGCCCGGTCCCTCGGCCAGGCGCAGAACGAGTTCCGCCGCGGCACCCGTGAGGGCATGCGGTCGGACAGCGACGAGACCGACGACAAGCAGTCGTAGGCACAAGCCAGACAAGCGGGCGGGCGGCGCCCAATCATGCGCGTACGGTGCACGGCGTGACCACGTTCGACCACCGGCGGACGTCGGCCCGCGCCCCTCGATTTCGCCGGCCGACATCGGGCTGGACGCCCCTTCGAGGCCCGGGCCGGTGCCAGGGCGTGCAGGGGCCGCTGCTATCATCGGTACTTCCGCCTTCCGGGGTAGCTCAACTGGCGGAGCAGGGCACTGTTAATGCCAAGGCTGTGGGTTCGAGCCCCACCCCCGGAGCTTTCCTCCCCGAACTGGGCCTGTAGCTCAGTGGTCAGAGCAGGCGACTCATAATCGCTTGGTCGTGGGTTCGATCCCCACCGGGCCCACGACATAAGCCAAATCAGAGCGCCTCGCCGGCCTCCAGAAGGTCTGTCCAGGAGCGGTACACCGGCTCGGTACACCCGACGGTCTGCTGCTCGGTCAGGACTTCCACGTTCGCTCCTCGGAGGCTGGCTCGCTGTGCGGGGCCGCCCAGCTGGCGAGCAGGTCAAGGGCCTGTGCCGACGGTGAGGCGGGTTCGGCGCTGTAGACTAGCAGGGTCTGGCCGACGTCTCCGGGCAG
>DASXRH010000337.1:0-6713 GCA_036506715.1 Acidimicrobiales bacterium | reverse complement strand
TAGTCCTGCGCCGTCGCCTCCTCCGTGAGCGAGGCGGGGGTCAGCGGGTCGCCGGTGTAGATGATGGTGGTGACGCCGGCGTCCTTGAGCTTGGTGATGTTGGTCCGGGCGTTCTCCTGGGCCCGGGCCAGGTCGAGGGTGAACTCGACGTCGGTGGCCGTCTCGATGCCGTTGTCCTTCAGGGCCGCCTTCAGCGACTCGAACACGTGCTGGTAGTCGCCGTCGGGGTTGTCGTAGTGGAGCAGCCCGTAGACCCGGTCCTTGGCCTTGGTGGCGTCGTCGCCGGCCAAGGTGGCCTTGCCCGGCCCGGCCAGGTGGCCGATGAGCTCGGCCGCCAGCGCGTTGGCCTGCTCGGGCGTCGGCCCGGCCTGCCAGATGTAGGGCTTGTACTGGTCGACGATGTCCTCGTTGAGGGCGACGGCGCAGTTGGGGCCGCACACGATGTTGCGCGAGGCCAGCTCGGCGGCGAAGACCCCGCTCGACTGGGCCGGCCCGCCGATCACGGCGAACGGCTTCTTGTCGGCGATGGCGAGGGCGTCGTTCTTGGCCGCCTCGACGTCGTCGCCGGCGCCGGTGCCGGTGAAGACCTCGACGTCCACGTGGCGGCCGTAGGTCTCGAACAGGGTGTTGTAGAGGTCGGCGTACCCCTGGACCGTGTCGGCGGCCGACTCGGGATTGACGTCGGCACCCGCCTGCTCGACGGTGGCGGCGGTCAGCGGGTCGAGCTTGGGATCGGCCCGGTAGAACACGATCTTCACGGAGTCGGCGGTGACGCCGGGCGAGGTGGCCCCGCCGTTGTCGCCGGTGAACGGCTGCACGCACGGCGGCGCGTACACCGACACCAGCTTGATGGTGCCCCGGTCGGTGTCGCAGTTGGGCCCGAAGTCGACGTCCTTGCCCTCGGCCCTGGCCTTCTCGGGCGTCATGGGGCCCGAGTCGAGGAGGTCGCTCTCACTGCCCACCTGGGTGTCGGCGGAGCCCGAGTCGTCGCCACCCCCGCCGCTGAAGATGGCGAAGGCGCCGGCGATGAGGATCACCACCAGGGCGATCGGCCCGTAGCGCTTGGCCATCTTCATCCACGCGGGTTGCTTGGGCGGCGGGCCGTCGCCGCCCTTCGCTTCGGACTTTGTCTCGTCGGTCGTTGACATCGACGACTCCTTTCGGCTGCGTCGGCCGGCGCCCGGGGGCGTCAGCCAGCTGTCGGGGCACCGGATCGGGTGATGGAGGCCTCGTCGGTCCCGAGGTACGAGGACACCACGGCTGGATCTTCGATGACCTCGGCGGGCGGACCCTCCGCCACCACGCGTCCGAGGTCGAGAGCGATCATGCGGTCGGAGATCTGGCCGAGCAGCGGCAGGTCGTGCTCGATGACGAGCAGGCTGGCGCCCAGCTCGTCGCGGACCCGCCGCAGCATGGGGGCGAGCGCCTCGGCCTCGCGCTGGGCGATGCCGCTGGAAGGCTCGTCGAGCAGCAGCACGGCCGGGCGCTGGGCCAGCACGCAGGCCAGGTCGACGACCCGGCGGGTGCCGGTCGACAGCTCGCGCACGAACTTGTCGCGGTAGGCCCCCAGGGCCAGCAGCTCGATCAGCTCGTCGACCCGGTTGTGGACCTGCTCCTCGGAGTCGCTCACCGAGGGGAAGTGGAGGGTGGCGGCGATGGGGTCGCGCACCTGGACGTGCTGCTCGAGGGCGACGGCGATGGCCTCGTCGACCGTGAGCCCGGGGAACAGGCGGCCGTCCTGGAACGAGCGCCCGAGCCCCCGCCACGAGCGTACGTGGGTGGGCGTGTCGTGCAGGTCGACCAGCTCGCCGCCGTCGCCGCCGACCCGCAGCCGGATCGAGCCGCCGTCGGCAGGCGTGTAGCCGGAGATGACGTCGAACAGCGTCGTCTTGCCGGCGCCGTTGGGGCCGATGAACCCGAGGATCTCGCCGGGCCGCACGTCGAACGAGACGCCGTCGAGCGCCCGCACCCCACCGAAGCGGCGGGTGACATCGCGCACCTCGAGCACCGGCGCGCCCTCCCGCAGCCCCGAGTGCGACACGGCCTCGCCGCTCTCGCTCTCGACCTCGGCCGCCGCCGCCCGCAGGAACACCGACCGCAGCAGATCGGGCCGCTCGAGCAGCTCGGACGTCGGGCCCTCGAAGCGGACCTCGCCCTTCTCCATGAAGTAGGCGCGGTCGGCCACGGTGAGCGCCACGTTGACCGACTGCTCGACCAGGATCACGGTGGTGCCGCCGTCGCGCAGCTCGCGCACCATCTCCAGCAGCTGGCTCACCACCGCGGGGGCCAGGCCCAGCGACAGCTCGTCGATCATCAGCAGGCGGGGCTTGCTGATGAAGGCCATGCCCAGCGTCAGCATCTGCTGCTGGCCGCCCGACAGGTTGCCGGCCGGCTCGTCGAGCCGCTCGCGCAGGATCGGGAACATGTCGAGCACCCGCTGGGTGTCGGCCCGCGTCTGGGCGGCCCGCTTGCGCTGGTTCCACGCCGCCAACCGCAGGTTGTCGCCCACGCTCAGGTGGGTGAACACGCCCTGGCCCCCGGGCACGACGGTCACGCCCCGGCCCGCGATCTCGTCGGGCGGTGTGTGGGTCATGTCGCGGCCGTCGAACACGACCGCGCCCGAGCTGGCCTGGATCAGCCCCGACAGCGCCCGCAGCAGCGTCGACTTGCCCGCGCCGTTCGTGCCCATGAGGGCGACGATCTCGCCTTCGTCGACCTCGAGGTTGACCCCGAACAGCACCTGCACGTTGTCGTAGTGGACGTCGATGTCGCGGGCGAGCAGCAGCTTGACCTTGCCCTGGCGCCGCAGGAGGGCGACCTCGGAGCGGGCCGCCGTCGCCTTCCACACCTGCTGGATGTCGTGGTCGACGAAGGCGCCGCCCGACGCAAGGATGAACCCGCCCACCAGGAACACCGGTGCCGCCAGCAGCAGGCCGGTGCGGATGCCGTAGGCGTCGGCCACGGAGCCGATCACCGGCAGCACGAGCAGGCCGGGCAGCACCCACAGGGTGCCGATGGCGTAGCCGAACGAGCGGACCTTGGCCGGCACCGCCAGCGACATCACGGCGTAGATGCCGGGGATCAGCAGGAAGAAGCTGGCCGACACGACCGCGTTGGCGAGGAGGGCGATGGGCAGGACGGGGGCGAGGGCGAACACCGCCCACGCCCCGGCGATGACGATCGAGACGACGGCCAGGAAGCGCAGGACGTGCCCGGCCCCCTTGGCCAGCAGGCGGGTGGCGAGCGGCAGGCCGAGCAGCAGGCCGACCAGCTGGGCGCCGCCCTCCATGCCGGCGGTGAGGAAACCCCGCTGGGCCTCGTTGAACCCCCACACCTCGTCGTAGTAGAGCCCGCCGAGGGTGGCCAGGCCGATGACGGCGATGGCCACGAACGGCAGGGCGAAGAAGATCCGCCGCAGGCAGCGGACCTGCCAGATGATGCGGAACGACTCGGCCCACGACGGCGCCTCCTCCTCGGTCTCGCTGACCTCGTTGGAGGCGCCCATGGCCTTGCGCTCCCAGCGGCCCCGCACGGGTTCGCGCAGCCGCAGGCCCAGGAAGACGAAGATGGCGGTCACGAAGCAGAAGACGAAGAACGGCGACCGCCAGCCGAAGTAGTAGGCCATGATGCCGGCCACCATCGGCCCGATGAACTGGCCGGCGGCGTTGGCGTAGCGGTGGACCCCGTACACCCGGGGCCGCACGGGGATGTCGTAGTAGTCGGCCAGCAGCGAGTTGTGGACCGGCTCGTTGACCGCCCGCCCCAGGCCCGACCCCGCCCGGGAGAGGCCGAGGACCCACAGCGTGGGGGCCAGGCCGGTCAGCACGGAGAACACCGCCCAGCCGGTCGCGCCGAGCAGGGCCACGGGCAGCCTGGGCATCCGGTCGCTGAGGAACCCGATGGGCAGCGCCACCAGCAGCGCCGCCACCAGTGTGAGCGACACGACGGTGAGGATGCCGTTGGTGTCGAGGCCGAAGTGGTCGCGGATCTCGGGCAGCAGCACTCCGAAGGCGGTGCGGTCGAGCTCGTCGGCCATGTTGAGGCCGAACAGGACGACGAGGGGCAGCAGCGGCAGGCCGCCGGTCACGTCGTTGGCCCAACGGGCGATGCGGCCGCTGGGCACCGGGCCCGTCGGCGCGGCCGCGGCCCGGGCGAAGGTGGCCTCGACCACCGGCTCCTCGATGAACGCCTCGATGCCGGCGCCGGCCACGACCGGGCCGATGGCGGACGCCTCGGCCGCCATCTCGGCCTCGGGGTCGGGTCGGGGGACGTCGTGGGTGGTCACGACCGCACCTCCACGGCGTCGCCGTCGGTCCCGTCGACCGGCGGGTGGGTGAGGTCGTGGCCGTTGGGCGACGGTGGGCCGGCGCCACGGACGACCGGCGGGGCGTCGACCCGCCCGGGCGCGTCGTCGTCCGGCGGGGCGTCGACCGGCCCGGGCTCGGGCGCGGCCGGCGCGCCCTCGGCCGCGTCGAGCTCCTCGGCCTCGGCCTGCTCGGCGATCTCGCCCGCCGCCGCCAGCACGGTCTCCTCGGGCGGCGAGGCGGCGGCCTCCTCGACCCGGACGTCGGCCAGCAGGCTGGGCACCACCAGGCCCCGCCGGGACGCGATGCGCCGCAGGGCGCCGTCGCGCACGTCGGCCAGCACGCCGCCGATGCCGCTGGGCATCACCAGCAGCACCAGCAGCAGGCCGACGCCGGTGGCCAGGAACTGCCACTCGGGCGGCAGGAAGAAGTCGACGCTGAACACGTAGGTGGCGCCGATCAGCGCGCCCGGCAGCGACCCCAGGCCGCCGATGACGACCATCGTGAACACCTCGAGGCTGCGCTGCGGCAGGAACGGCTCGGCGTTCAGGCCGGTCTGCTGGTGGACGTAGAGGGCACCGGCCGCCGCGGCCAGGAACCCCGACAGCGCGAACGCGGCCAGGCCGGTGCGCGTGGCGTTGACGCCGTAGGCCCGGGCCGCCCTCTCGTTCTCGCGGATGGCGATGAGCACCCGGCCGGTGCGGCTGCGGCGCACCCCCACCACCATGAACAGGGCCAGCGCCAGCACGGCGAGGGACGCGTAGAACATCGATGTCTCGCTGGCCAGTTGGATGCCGAGGATCGACCCCCGGTCGATGCGCCGGGCCGGCAGCCAGTCGGCGAACTTCGTGGTGCGGTTGAGCAGGAACGACGACACGAACAGGCCGAAGGCCAGCGTGCTCACCGCCAGCGTCAGGCCCCGGCGCCGCAGCGCCGGGTAGCCGACGACCACCGCCGCGAACGCCCCGACGAACCCGGCGACCAGCAGGGCCAGCGCCAGGTCCCAGCCCCGGTGGTCGGTGAGCGAGCCGCCCACCGCCGCGCCCACGCCCACGAACGCCATCTGGCCCAGGCTCACCTGGCCGGCCCACCCGGTCAGCACCACCAGCGAGGCGGCCACGATGCCGAAGATGACGATGATCGTGGCCAGGTTGAGCCGGCTGGTCGACATCCAGACCGGCAGCGTGAGGACGAAGATCCCGATCGCCCCCCACAGCAGGGCCCGGCCCCACACGACCTCGGGCAGCCCCCGCATCTCGCGGGGCACGGGCCGGATCTCGCGGGTGGCCTGCCAGGTGTTCGAAGCGTCGGTGTCGACGCGGCTCGTGGAGGTCCGCCGGGTGACCAGCAGGCCCACCAGCACGATGCCGAACAGGACGGCGTCGTTGTAGGCGGGCTTGTTGCCGGCCTGGAACGTCATGGCCTGGTCGACGATGCCGAGCCCGATGGCGGCGGCGCCGATGGTGGCGAAGCGCTCGAACCGGCCGAACACGGCAGCCGCCAGCGCCTGGACCAGGAACGTGGGCGCCAGCACCTCGCCGATGGGCAGACCCACGGCCCCGGCCCTCAGGAACATGGCCAGGAAGGCCAGGACCGAGGCCACGACCCACACGACCGTGTGCAGCCGCTTGACCGGGATGCCGAGGGTGAAGGCCCGGTCGGCCCGCTCGGCGGCGCCCACGATCGCGATGCCGACCGTCGAGCGCTGGAGGAACAGCGCCAGAGCGATCAGGCACGCCGGCACCACCGCCATGGTGAAGATGTCGTTCGCGTTGAAGATCGTGCCGCCGAAGGTGAAGCTGGCGTCGAACGGCTGGGGCAGCCGGGTGCCGAACGACGAGCTGCCGAACGCCCGGGGCAGGAACAGGCCGGCCGCCGCCAGCACCTGCGACAGGCCGATCGTCGCGACCGTGAGCACCAGCCGCGGGGCCGAGAAGAAGCGGCGGACGACCAGGACCTCGACCAGCACCCCCAGCACCAGGGCTGCGCCCAGGCCCGCGATCAGCCCGAGCCAGTAGCTCCAGCCCCAGGCCACCACCAGCATCACGCCCAGCGTGGCCGGCACGGCCCCGAGGTCGCCCTGCGCGAAGTTGACGATGCGGTTGGCCCGGTAGATCAGAGCGATACCGAGCGCGATCAGCGCGATGCGCCCGCCAACCAGCGCCCCGTTGAGCACGATCCCCAGCGGCGCGGGGAACAGGATCTGCTGGAACACCACCAGCGCCGCGAGCGGACCGAGCCACGACAGCCGGTCGGCCATGGCGCGCAGGTCGACCTGCCTCGGGCGTTCGATGGCGGCGGCGGACGTCATCGCAGTGGTCTCCCCATGGATTGGTGAAGTCGGGTCAGCCCCCGGCGGGCGCCGAGGGAGATCGGGTGCCGGCGGCGTCGTCGGCGGCGTCGGCCGGG
>DASXRH010000336.1:0-10142 GCA_036506715.1 Acidimicrobiales bacterium | reverse complement strand
GCTGCCGCCGACCGGCCTGTGCTGGGGGCTTCTCCCTCACGGTTACCCAACTCCGGGGTGGGGCGAGACTCCCCAAACGCAGGGATCACAGCGCGCGCCACATGCAGACCCGCTGGTCGGGGTCCAGCCCATGCGCCGCCTCGGTCGCCCGCAGCGCCCGTAGGTCCGGGCCCAGCTCGTCCTCCGCCAGGGTCCGGAACCCGCACCGGGCGTAGTACGGCTCGTTCCACGGGACGTCCCGGAACGTGGTGAGCGTGACTGCCCCCAGCCCGCGCTCCCGTGCCACCGCCGCCACGTGGTCGAGCAGCAGCCGGCCCAGGCGCCGCCCCCGGAACCGGGGGTCGACGCTGACCTGCTCGACGTGGGCGTCGCCATCGACCAGGTCCATGAGGATGTAGCCGGCGACGGTGTCACCCACCGTGACGACCCACGTCCGGTCGTCGGCCCGGTAGCGCTCCAGGGTCGCCAGCGACGGCGGGTCGGCGGCGGCGATCTCGGCCATCCCCAGGTCCGCGAACGCCTGCCCGGCGGCGACCTCGATCTCCTGGAGCCGGGCCAGCTCGCCGGGTGCGGGCGGCCGGATCACGTCAGCGCCGGATCTGGCCCTCGCCCCGGACCACGTACTTCTCGGTGGTCAGCTCGCGCAAGCCCATGGGGCCCCGGGCGTGGAGCTTCTGGGTCGAGATGCCGATCTCGGCGCCGAACCCGAACTCCTCACCGTCCACGAACCGGGTCGAGGCGTTGACCAGCACGGCGGCGGCGTCGACCTCGCGGGTGAACCGGTCGGCGGCGGCCAGGTCGCGGGTCACGATCGCCTCGCTGTGCCCGGTGCCGTAGCGGGCGATGTGGTCGACGGCGGCGTCGAGCGACGGCACCACCCCGACGGCCAGCTTGAGCGCCAGGAACTCCTGCGCCCAGTCGTCCTCGCCTGCCGCCGCCACCCGGTCGGCACCGAGCACGGCGACGGCGGCCGGATCGCCCACCAGCTCGACGCCGTCCAGGCCCTCGGCCAGCCGGGGCAGCAGCTCCGCCGCCACCGCCTCGTGGACCAGGACCGTCTCGGCCGCGTTGCACACCGACGGCCGCTGGGTCTTCGCGTTGACGACGATGTCGACCGCCATCGTGAGGTCGGCGGAGGCGTCGACGTAGACGTGGCAGTTGCCGTCGCCGTCGATCACGTAGGGCACCGTGGCGTTGTCGAGGATCGAGCGGATCAGCGACGGCCCGCCCCGCGGGATCAGGCAGTCGATCACCCCGCGCTGGCGCATGAACTCGACGGCCGCCTCGCGGGAGGTGTCGTCGACCAGAACGAGCGCGTCCTCGGGCAGCCCGGCCTTGCCCAGAGCCTCACGCAGCACGGCGGCGATGGCCAGGTTGGACCGGATCGCCCCGGACGACCCCCGCAGGAAGGCGGCGTTGCCGGCCTTGAGGCACAGCCCGAAGGCGTCGCTGGTCACGTTGGGACGGTTCTCGTAGATGATGGCCACCACGCCGAGTGGCACCCGCACCCGGGCGATGCGGAGGCCGTTGGGGCGGGTCCACCCGGCCGACACCTCGCCCACCGGGTCGGCCAGCGCCGCCACCTGGCGCAGCCCGCCGGCCATGCCGTCGATGCGGGCCGGCGACAGGCGGAGCCGGTCGACGACCGTCGGGCTGGCCCCGGCGCCCTGCTCGCGGTCGACGTCGGCGGCGTTGGCGGCCAACAGGTCGTCGGACCGCTCGACCAGCAGGTCGGCGGCGGCCAGCAGCGCGGCATCCTTGGCCTCGGTGGACGCGGTGGCCAGCACCCGGCTGGCGGCCTTGGCGCGGCGGCCCTGCTCGGCGACGGCGGACATGGTCGCCAGCCTACGGGCCGCCGGGCCTGGCCAGCGCCCTGGCCCGCGGCCGAGCAGGCGACCCGCCACCGCCTGACAGGCCGCCCGGTGACAACAGCCGGCAGGGGTCGGCGGCCCGCCCACCGGCTGGCCGCCACCGCGGCCGACCGGCGCTCCGGGTCAGTGCCTGACCCCCGTGATGGCGAAGCGCTCGACGTCGAGGAGGTGGCCGCCGGTGGAGACCACGATGAGCAGGGGGCCGTCGCCGGCGCCGGTGTACGACACCGTGGCGCTCCACGGGGTGTCGACGCCGCCGGCCGGCTGGCAGCAGGTCTCGCCGAGGGGCTGGGACGAGCCCGGTTGGCGGACCTGGATGCGCAGGCTCTCGTCCACCCCGGTGATCACCCCGCCGACCTGGATCGGCGAGCTGACCGTCGAGCCGTAGCGCGGGGTGTCGAGGGTGAGGTCGGTGTCGCGGGTGCCGACGACCTCCCAGGGGGCGTCGGCGCCGGCGCCGTAGCGGGCCAGGTGGACGATGGCGACCCGGTACGGGCCGCCCGCGTCGCCCGGGGCCTGGGCGGCGCCGACGCCGATCCAGGCGTCGGTGGCGCCCACCTCCTGCGACGTCACCGTGTCGATCTCGGTGAAGCCCAGGTAGTCGTGGGCGAACGAGATCGCCGTCTGGCCGGGGTCGAGGTGCCACGGCTGGCTCCCCTGCGCCTGGTAGACGGCCCGCCAGGCGTCGGCCTCGGCCTGGGAGGCGAAGGGCCACAGCGGCTGGTGGGCGAACGCCCCCGGCTGCCCGGTTCCCGTCGTCGGGGGAGACACGACCGTGCCCGACGACGACGGACCGGCGGACCGGACCACGACCCGCCGGGCGGCGAAGTCGGTGACGGTGCCGCCCTCGCCCGAGTCGGTGCGGGCCAGGAGGATGCCCGCACCGCCGGGCGAGGACGCCAGGGTGACCTCGGCCCGGAACGGCGCGTTGTCGACGCCGCTGCCGGCGATGACCGCCTCGGAGCCGACAACGGTGCCCGGGGCCGACCGCAGGCGCAGGTCGACCACGATCGTGCCCTCGTAGCCGTGGCCCGACCCGGTGACGGTCACCGGCGAGGACACCGTGGCGCCGGCGGCGGGATTCTCCAGCACCACGGCCGCCGACACGGCCTCGGCGACGACCCAGTGGTTCCCGTCGATCCGGCGCATGTCCAGCGTGCCCGCCACCCGGCCGGAGCCGGGGCGGGTGAACACGTCGACCTCGCCGGTCCCGGTCTCGCCGGGGCGGAACGCCGAGACCTCGGCGTCGGACGCGCCGAGGACGGCCCCGGCGAACGAGCGGGCCGCGTCCTCGGGGTCGGTGAACCGGGGGCCGCCGGGGGCGGGCCACAGGGCGTCCTCGTCGGTCGTCACCCCGCCGCCGGGGGTGGTGGGCCCCGGCGCCGGCGTCGGCTGGGTGGTGGCGGCGGGGTTGTCGTCGGTGCTGACGCCGCCGTCGCGGCCGGCAAGCCGGGGCAGCACCACGGCCGCGGCCACGAGGGTGGTGAGCACCAGGCCTGCGGCGGCGGCCCGACGCCGGCGGCGGGCGGTACCGACCCGGGTGCGGATGGTGTCGAGGCTGCCGGGGGTCGGCTGGGTGCGGAAGGCCTCGGTGGCGAGCGCCCGGCGCAGGCGGTCCTCCACGGGGGGCGGCGGGGTGGTCATCGGTCGTCCTCCAGGAGGTGGGCGAGCGCGGCCACGCCCCGGTGCAGGTGGGTCTTCACCGAACCGGCGGACACGGCCATGGCGGCGGCGATCTCGGCCTCGGGCAGGTCGAGGTAGTAGCGGAGGACCAGCGCCTCGCGCTGGCGGTCGGGCAGGAGGCGGAGGGCGGCGATCACCCGCTCGTGCTCGTCGCGGGCGACGGCGGCGGGCTCGGGACCGGTGACGGTGGCGACGACGGTGCGGCGGGCGTCGTGGTGGTCCCGCACGGTGCGCCGCCGGAGCTGGGAGCGGCAGCCGTTGACCACCATGCGCCGCAGGTAGGCGGGGGGCCGTTCGAGGCCCCGCAGGCCCCGCCACCGCAACTGCAGCCGCACGAAGGCGTCCTGCACCACCTCCTCCGCCTGCCCCCGGTCGCCCAGCACGACCGTCGCCAGGCGCACCATGGCGTCGTACTCCTGGCGGTGCAGGTCGGCCAGCGGGTCCACCGGGGCCTTCGTCATCGTCATCACCCCCCATCGACGCCTGTCGCCGCCGTTCGGTTGACAGGACGTGGCAGGCTCACCCCCCATGATCGCGGCGCGCCAGGCGCAAGCCCAGGAGCTCGGCCGGGTGGCCGACACGTTGGCCCGGGCGTTCCTCGACGACCCGGCGATGATCTGGCTGTTCGGCGACCGGGCCGGGCCCCGGGCCCGCCGCCTGCGCCGGTTCTTCGCGTCCGAGGCCCGCCGCCACGCCCACCACGGCGGCACCGTGCTCACGGCCGACGACCAGCCCGGCGCCGCGTTCTGGGAGCCGCCCGGCCGGTGGCGGACGACCTGGCCGGCCCTGGTGCGGGCCCTGCCGATGATGGTGTCGTCGATCGGCCCCCGCATGCCCCGGGCGCTGCGGGGCCTGGGGATGATGGAGCGCACCCACCCCCGGGTCCCCCACTGGTACCTGGCCGTCATCGGCACCGACCCCCCGCAGCAGGGCAAGGGCGTGGGCGCCGCACTGCTCGAGCCCGTGCTGGCGAGGTGCGACACCGAGGGGCTGGGCGCCTACCTCGAGTCGTCGAAGCCCGAGAACGTCCCCTGGTACGAGCGGTTCGGCTTCAGCGTGTCCGGCCAGATCGACCTGCCCGACGGCCCCCCGCTGTGGCCCATGTGGCGGGACCCCCGGGACCCCCAGGACCCCGGGGACCCCGGGTGAGCGGCCTGCCCGGCGCCCGCGCGCTGGACGAGGCGGTTCGCGCCTTCGTCGACGACCTGGCGCCCGACGTCGAGGCGCTGGGCTCGACCGTCGACGGCATCGACCGCGACCGGCTGCGGGCCGACGTCGAGGTGGAGGCCTACAACCTGACGTGCGCCTTCATCGACGCGGACGGCCTGCACACCGACGACGAGCTGTGGGCGCTGATCGGCAGCTTCGGCGCCCGCCTCCCCTCCGACCTGCGCTCGGCCACGCCCGCCGACCTGCGGGCGGCGGGCCTGCTGTCGGGCCGCCGCGGCTACCTGGACCAGCCGTCGTCGATGCTGGGCGTGCTCGCGGCGGCCGACGCCCGCGACGGTGGCACGCGGGCCGCCCGCTACATCCGGCTCGGCACCCGCATCGGCCACACCGTCGCCGCCCTCGACCTGCTGCCGTCGCGCACCGAGCTGGCGGCCATCGAGCGGTTCCGGACCACGGCGCGCAGCGCGGGCGACGCCGCCCGGGCCCCGGCCGGCACGCCGGTCACCGAGGGTGCCGGCGGCGCCGCGGCGCCGGCCGCTCCCGCCGAGGCCGAGCCAGGCCCCGAGCAGCCGCCCGAGCCGCTGAGCGCCCTGCTCGCCGAGCTGGACGCCCTGGTGGGGCTGGCCGGGGTCAAGCACGAGGTACACCTGGTGGCCAACCTGCTGCGGGTCCAGCAGATCCGCCGCGAGCGGGGCCTGCCGGTGCTCGACACGAGCCGCCACCTCATCTTCACCGGCAACCCCGGCACCGGGAAGACGACGGTGGCCCGCCTGCTGGCCCGCATCTACCGGACCCTGGGCGTGGTCGACAAGGGCCACCTGGTGGAGAGCGACCGGGCCGCGCTGGTGGCGGGGTTCGTGGGCCAGACCGCCGGGCGGGTGGTGGCCGCCTTCGACCGGGCCGACGAGGGCGTCCTGCTCGTCGACGAGGCCTACAGCCTGGCCCGGGGCAGCGAGAACGACTTCGGGCGCGAGGCCATCGACACGCTGGTCAAGCTGGTCGAGGACCGCCGCGATCGGCTGGTGGTGATCCTGGCCGGCTACCCCGACGAGATGGAGTCGCTGGTCGAGGCCAACCCGGGCATGCGGTCGCGGTTCCCCAAGACGATCCACTTTCCCGACTACAGCGACGACGAGCTGGTCAGCATCATCGAGGGCCAGTGCCGGGCGGGCCGGTACACGCTCGACGACGGCGCCCTGGCGGCGGTGCGGGCGTGGCTGGCGGCCCAGCCCCGCGACCGGGGCTTCGGCAACGGGCGGCTGGCCCGCAACCTGTTCGAGGCGGCGGTGGCCAACCAGGCCAGCCGCCTGGTCGACGTGGCCGAGCCGACCGACGAGCAGCTGACCACGCTGACGGCGGCCGACGTCCCGCCGCTGCCGGTCAGCTCCGCACCGGACGCCCGTGGAGCGCCAGGGCGAACATGATCTCGGACACGCCGAACGTGATCATGCGCAGGCCCAGCAGGATGCCGAGGGCGAGGATGGTCGCTCCCGGCCACACCAGGGCGATGACGCCGATCACCACGCTGACCAGGCCGCCGGTGAACAGCCAGCCCCACCCCTCGACCCGCAGCGACAGCGCCCCCATGATCCGGACCACGCCCGAGACGATGAGGCCGATCCCGACGATCACGGCCAGCACCCACAGCGTGATGGACGGCCACGCGGCGGCCAGGATCCCGCCCACCACCAGGACCGCGCCCGCGATGATGCCCAGCGTCTGGCGGTAGCGGCCGGCCGACACGAGCTCGCTGATCCCGGTCACCACCAGCCCGACCGCGGCCAGGAGGGCCACCGTGGCCACGGCGGTGAACAGGTCGAGCAACAGGAACACGCCGACGACGATGGACACCGCGCCGAGGGCGAGGAACAGCCACCACTTCGAGCTGTCGCGCTCGAGCCCGGTGCGTTCCTCGGGCCACACGAAGTCGCTCATCGCCTGGGCCTCCATCTCGTGGGCGGTCGCCGCTCAGCGTATGGCGCCGGTCGACGTTCGGCGGTGGCACCACCACGGTGCGGGTCTCGGGCCGCCGGTGTCACCGACACGTCAACCGGTGCTCACGTCTGGTACACCACGGGTCTAAGTTGACGTCGCCGATCGTGCCTAGCGTTCGGCGCGCCGCGTGGCGGCACGGGCGGTGGGAGGTCGTACGTGGCCAGTGTGACGTTCGAGAACGTCTCCAAGCGGTTCGACGAGGTGGTGGCGGTCGACGGCCTCGACCTCGCCATCGAGGACGGCGAGTTCATGGTGCTCCTCGGCCCTTCGGGCTGCGGCAAGACCACCGCGCTGCGGATGATCGCCGGACTGGAGGAGATCACCGACGGCAAGCTCCGCATCGGCGACGACGTGGTCAACGACGTCGACCCCGCCCGGCGCGACGTGTCGATGGTGTTCCAGAGCTACGCCCTGTACCCGCACATGTCCGTGCGGCGGAACATCGAGTCGCCGCTGCTGGTGCGCAGGTACCCGGCCGACGGCCCCGACCGGCCCGCCCGCAAGCTCACCCGGGCCGAGCGCGACGAGCGGGTCGACGAGGCGGCCCGGGTGCTGGGTCTGGAGGAGCTGCTGGGGCGAAAGCCGGCAGCGCTCTCCGGCGGCCAGCGCCAGCGGGTGGCATTGGCCCGGGCGTTCGTGGGCCGGCCCAAGGCGTTCCTCATGGACGAGCCGCTCTCCAACCTCGACGCCAAGCTGCGGGCCCAGACCCGCCTCGAGCTGGTCGACCTCCACCGCCGGGTGGAGACCACCGTCGTGTACGTGACCCACGACCAGGTCGAGGCCATGACCATGGCCGACCGCATCGCCGTGATGTCGACCGGCCGGCTCCAGCAGGTGGGCACGCCCCAGGCGGTATACGAGGCGCCGGCCAACCTGTTCGTGGCCCAGTTCATCGGCACCCCACCCATGAACACGCTGGAGGGCACGGTCACCACCGGCGGGTCCGCCATCGACGTGGGTGCGGGCACGGTGCGCGTCCCGCCCGGGCTCACGACCCGGCTGGAGGAGGGCCAGGCGGTGGTGGTCGGCATCCGCCCCGAGCACCTCACGATCGCCGACGGTGGCACCGTCGAGCACAAGGTGCGGGCCGTCGAGTGGCTGGGCCACGAGTGCCTGGTGTTCGGATCCGTCGGCGGCGCCCCCGTGGTGGTGCGCCAGGTGGGCATGACCTCCCTGGCCGCCGGGGCCACCGCCCGGCTGGCGGTCGATCCCGCCCAGGTCCACCTGTTCGACCCGGCGACCACCGGGCGCCTTCAATGACAGGCGAGCAATGACAGGCGAGGCGCTGGCGCTGGCCGACGTCACCGAGGCCGCCGCCGCCGCTCCCCGCCGCCGGCGGCGTCGGCGCCGGTACTCGGCCCGGGAGGCGGGCTTGGCCCTGCTGCTGCTGGCCCCGTCGGCGCTGGTGTTCGTCGTGTTCTTCTACCGGCCGTTCCTCAACGTCATGTGGTGGGGGACGTTCGAGAGCCGGCGCAACGGCGCCTTCTTCGAGCGGGTCGGCCTGTCCCAGTACCGCGAGCAGCTGACCAGCACCGACTTCCGCGAGGGCCTGTGGCACACCGTGCAGTTCGTGCTGTACACCGTGCCGCCGGGACTGATCCTCGGGGTGCTGCTGGCCGTGGCCGCCCACCGCAAGCTGGCCGGCATCAAGATCTTCCAGACGATCTTCTCGTCCACGCTGGCCAGCTCGGTCGCCGTGACCTCGGTGCTGTTCTTCTACTTCTTCAACCCGGTCGTGGGCCTGGTGCAGACCCACTGGCTGTCCGACCCCGACACCGCCATGATCGCCGTGTCGATCTCGGCCATCTGGCAGAACCTGGGCCTGGCCTTCGTGATCGTGCTGGCCGGCCTGCAGACGGTGCCCGACGAAGTGCTGGAGGCCGCCACCCTCGACGGCTACGGCCCGGTGCGCCGGCTGCTGCGCATCACCCTGCCGCTGATCTCTCCGGTGCTGCTGTTCCTGCTGGTGGTGCTGGTCGTGTTCGGGTTCCAGGCCTTCGCCCAGATCGACATCATCACCGGCGGCGGCCCGGTGGGGGCGACCGAGACCCTCGTGTTCAAGATCAACCGCCTCAACCGGCCCGACACCATCGGCATCGGCGCCGTCTACTCGGTGGGCCTGTTCTTCATCACCCTGGCGATCACCAGCCTGCAGTTCGCCATCCTCGACCGGAGGGTGCACTATGCCCAGTGACGCCGCCCCCGCCGGCGTGGCCGCCCCGCCCGCCCCGGCGCCCGACGAGGGCGACGGCCGGGTCACGTCGACCACCGACGACGTGCTGGCCGCGCCCGCCCGGGGCCTGACCGCTGCAACCATCGGCAAGTCGTCTGGCCGGCGCCGGGCGGGCCTGGCCGGCCAGTACGCGGTGCTGATCGCGCTGGCGGCCATCGTGCTGATCCCGATCGCCTTCGCGCTGATCCAGGCGCTGTCGCCGCCGTTCCCCTACGTCGACGCCGGCAAGCCGCTCCACCCGGTCGACGTGGCCTGGAAGGACCGCACCTGGCTGTCGGGCGGCGCCGTGTCGGTCGTGCTGCGCACGCTGGTCGTGGCGTTCGCGCTGGCCTGGGTGCAGCTGCGGGTGGCCGGCGGCCGGGCCCGCGACGCCCTGCGGTTCGCGACCCCGCTGCGGGTGGCGGCCGTGGTGGTGGGCGTGGTGGTGACCGGGGCGCTGGCCGGCCGGATCTGGGCCTCCGCCGTCGACCGGTCGTCGGCCACGCCGTGGTGGTGGCTGGCCGCCATCGTCGCCCTGGCCGCCACCCAGTACGTCGGCTTCGGCGACCTGCGGCCCCGGTGGCGGGCGGCGGTGCTGGCCCTGCTCACCGGCGTCGGCGTGGTCGCCTTCGTGGTGATCGCCTTCGGTGCCGCGGTGTGGAACGAGGCCTTCGACAGCGGCGACCTCGGCCCGGCCATGACCCGCAGCCTCACGATCACGATCATGATCACGGTGCTGCAGGTGGTGACCGCGATCCTGGCCGCCTACGCGTTCGCCTTCCTGCGGTTCCCGGGCAAGACGCTGGTGTTCGCCCTGTTCATGGGCACCCTGCTGCTGCCGCTCGAGGTGACGCTGCTGGCCAACGTCCAGACCATCCGCCAGCTGGGGTGGATCAACTCCAACGTCGGGCTGGTGGCCCCGTTCGCCGCCACCGCGTTCGGCACCTTCCTCATCCGCCAGGGCTTCCGGGGCGTGCCGCCCGAGATCCAGGACGCCACCCGGCTCGACGGCTACGGCCACATGGGCTTCCTGTGGCGCTTCGCCGTGCCGCTGACCCGGCCGGTCATCGCCAGCTTCACGGTCATCTCGGCGCTGGGGGCCTGGAACCAGTACCTGTGGCCTCAGGCCGTCATCGACGACAGCCGGTTCCAGACGGCGCAGATCCGCCTCAAGTCCATCGTGGGCACCAACGTGGCCAACGCCAACGTGG
>DASXRH010000335.1:0-4110 GCA_036506715.1 Acidimicrobiales bacterium | reverse complement strand
CACACCGTGCGGGGAGTGGGCTACACGCTACGGGTGCCGCCCGAGAACCAGCGGACCGCCGAAGTCTGAGCGACCTCCCAGGGTGCTCGCAGCCCGCTCCCCGCCCCGGCGGTAACGGTCCGGGCCATGACCACACCGCTTCTCCCCGCCAGCCCCCTCGGCCGACGCCGGGCGCTGCAGCTCCTGGGGGGCGCCGGGCTCGCCGCCCTCGTCGGGTGCGCCTCCCGCGACCGCTCGACCGCCACCGCGTCCACCTCGACGACCTCGACCACCGCGTCGGCGTCGACCTCGACCACCGCCGCCGCGGCCGCCGACGCCATCCCCGAGGAGACCGCCGGCCCCTACCCGGGCGACGGCACCAATGGGCCCGACGTCCTCACCCAGGACGGCGTGGTGCGCAGCGACATCACCACCAGCTTCGGCTCGTCGACCACCACCGCCGCCGGCGTGCCGCTCACCATCCGCCTGCTGCTGCAGGAGGCCGGCAGCGGCCAGGCCCGGGGCGGCGCCGTCTACCTGTGGCACTGCGACCGGGAGGGCCGCTACTCGCTGTACTCGCCGGGCGTCGAAGGCGAGAACTACCTGCGGGGTGTGCAGGAGGCCGACGGCGACGGCGTGGTCACCTTCACCAGCATCTTCCCCGCCGCCTACTCGGGCCGCTGGCCCCACATCCACTTCGAGGTCTACGACAGCGTGGCCGACGCCACCGGCGGGGGGCGCCCGGCGGCCACCTCGCAGGTGGCCCTGCCCGAGGACATCTGCGACCAGGTCTACGCCACCGATGGCTATGACCAGAGCGTCCGCAACCTGTCCCAGACGTCGCTGGAGAACGACAACGTGTTCGGCGACGACGACGGTGTGCACCAGCTGGCCACCATCTCCGGCGACGTCACCAGCGGCATCACCGCCGAGTTGGCGGTGCCGGTGTGACCTCGGTTTCTGAGCGATCTCCAAGGAAGCCCGGATCGTCGTCCGAGGTGCGCGAGCAAGGGTGGGCGGCATGACCCGCCGACTCGCGCCGCTGCCCGCCGGCGGCGTCGCCGACACCACCTCGGGCGGGTTCGCGTACGACAACGAGAACCGGCGCCACGGCCGGGTCCCGGACGTCCTCGAGCCGCAACTGCTCCTGGTCAAGACCTGACCCGTGTCCATCGACGTCGACTCCCCGCCCGCGGCCACCGCGCCTCCGCCGTCCCCGCCGCCGTCCGCACCACCGGCGCGCGAGGACGGGCAGCCGGTGCCGGCCAGCACCCCGGCCCCTCGCGCCGGGGATCCCACGTGGGCTCGCCCCGCCCTCGTGGTGCTGCTGGCCGGCACCGCATTCCTCTACACGTGGTCGCTCGCCGAGTCGGGGTGGGCCAACGCCTACTACTCGGCGGCCGTGCAGGCGGCCACGCACAGCTGGAAGGCGTTCTTCTTCGGCTCTTCCGACGCCGCCAATTCGATCACCGTCGACAAGGCACCCCTGTTCCTGTGGCCCATGGCCATCTCGGCCCGGCTGTTCGGCGTGCACAGCTGGTCGATCCTGGCGCCCCAGGCGCTGGAGGGCGTGGCCGCCGTCGGCGTGCTCTACGCCGCGGTGCGCCGCTGGTTCGGGGCGGCCGCCGGGCTCATCGCGGGAGCTGTCCTCGCGGTGACGCCGGTGGCCGCCCTCATGTTCCGGTACAACAACCCCGACGCCCTGCTGACGCTGCTGCTGACCCTGGGGGCCTATGCCACGGTCCGGGCCATCGAGCGCGGGGCCACGCGCTGGGTGGCGCTGGTGGGTGTGTGCGTCGGTCTGGGGTTCCTGGCCAAGATGCTGCAGGTCCTCCTGGTGGTGCCCGGGTTCGGCCTCGCCTACCTGGTGGCAGCGCCGGGCCCGCTGCGTACCCGCCTCCGCCAGCTCGCCGTCGCCGGCGTGGCCATGGTCGCGTCGGCCGGCTGGTGGGTGGCGATCGTCGAGCTGTGGCCGGCCTCGTCGCGCCCCTACATCGGCGGCTCGCAGGACAACAGCCTCCTCAACCTCATCTTCGGCTACAACGGCTTCGGCCGCCTCGACGGCTCCGAGACGGGCAGCGTCGGCGGCGGCCCGCCCGGCACGGCGGGCCGGTGGGGCGACACCGGGCTGTACCGGCTGTTCAACACCAGCTTCGGCGGCCAGATCTCGTGGCTGCTGCCCGCCGCCCTCGGGATGCTGGTCGTGCTCGCCGCGGCCAGCTGGCGGGCGCTGCGCCGCGACCGCACGAAGGCGGCGGCCCTGCTGTGGGGCGGCTGGCTCGTCGTCACCGGCCTGGCCATCAGCCTCGGACAGGGGATCATCCACGAGTACTACACGGTCGCCCTCGCCCCGCCGATCGGCGCGCTCGTCGGCATCGGGGCCGTCCACCTGTGGCGGCACCGCGACCAGGTCGCCGCCCGGCTGGCGCTGGCCGCGGCCGTGGCCGCGACCGGGTGGTGGGCCAGCGTGCTCCTCTCCCGCCACCCCGCCTGGCACCCGGGCTTCGGCAACCTCGTGCTCGTGGGCGGGGTCGGCGCCGCCATCGCCCTCGTCGTCCTGCCCGCCGGCCGCTCGGCCGTGACCGCGGCGGTGGCGGGGCTAGCGCTGGTGGTGGCGCTGGCGGCGCCGGCCGCCGCCAGCTGGACGACCGCGCGCACCCCGCACAGCGGCGCCATCCCGCAGGCCGGCCCCACGGGCACGTTCGGCCGGGTGGCCTTCACCCCCCGCATCACCACCGGGACCGGCGGCGGCCGGCCCGGCGCCAGGACCACGGGCCGGTTCCCCGCTCCCGGCGGCGGGTTCCCCGGCGGCGGGACGGGCGGGACGGGCCGGACCGGATCGGCCGTGCCCCGCCCCGGCGGCATCCTCGGCGCCAGCGAGCCGGGCTCGGAGGTGGTCGGCCTGCTGAGCGCCGACGCCGACCGGTACACCTGGGCAGCGGCCACCGTGTCGTCCAACCGGGCGGCCGGCTACCAGCTCGCCACCGGCAAGCCCGTCATGCCGGTCGGCGGGTTCAACGGCACCGACCCCTCCCCGACGCTTGAGCAGTTCCAGCAGCTCGTGGCCGAGGGGAAGATCCACTGGTTCGTGGGCGGGCAGGGCTTCGGCCTCGTCGGGGCCGCCGGTGGGACGACGACGGAGGCCAGCCAGATCTCCACCTGGGTCGAGCGGACGTTCACGTCGACGACGGCCGACGGCGTGACGCTCTACGACCTCACCGCCAGGAGTGACGCCACATGATCCCAGCTCCCCAGCCCGCCCAACCCCCCCGGCCGGCCCAGCCCGTCCTGCCCCTGCGGACCCGCCGCGCGCCCCGGCCGGTCGACGACAGCCTCGTCCTGCTGGTCGAGCACCACGGCGACCACGTCACCCTGGTGCTCGCCGGCGAGCTCGACCGGGCCAACGCCGCCCGGGTGAGCTCGGCCGTCGGGTGGATCCGCCGCCGGCACCAGGGCACGATCGTCCTCGACCTCCACTCGCTCACGTTCGTCGACCTGGCCGGCCACCGGGCCATCCGCCGGGCCGCCTGCGGGCCCGACGGCGCCCCCGACCCCCGGGTGCTGCGGGTCGTGGGGCCAGCCGTCGCCCGCTTCGAACACCTCCTGGCGCTGACCCGCCGGTGACCCTCTAGCGTGGCCGTCGTGACGCTGACCGAGCGCGAAGACGCCGAGATCACCGCCGCCAACGCCACCGGCCGCCGGCCGGTGGTGTTCGTCCACGGCCTGTGGCTGCTGGCGGCGAGCTGGGACCCCTGGCGCGAGCACTTCGAGGAGAAGGGGTACGCCACCCTGGCCCCCGGGTGGCCCGACGACCCCGAGACGGCGGCCGAGGCCCGCGAGCACCCCGAGGTGCTGGCCGGGAAGTCGCTGGGCGAGATCACCCACCACTACGCCGAGGCCATCGGGGGGCTCGCCCGCAAGCCGGTCGTCATCGGCCACTCCTTCGGCGGCCTGCTGACCGAGAAGCTGGCGGGCCAGGGGCTGGCCGCCGGGGCCGTGGCCATCGACCCCGCCCCGTTCCGGGGGGTGCTGCCGCTGCCCCTGTCGGCCCTGCGGTCGTCGTCGCCGGTGCTGCGCAACCCGGCCAACCGCAACAAGGCGGTCGGCCTGACCTACGAGCAGTTCCGCTAC
>DASXRH010000334.1:0-3052 GCA_036506715.1 Acidimicrobiales bacterium | reverse complement strand
GTCGACGACGCCTCGACCGACGCCACCGGCAAGATCGCCGACGAGCTGGCCGACGACGACCCCCGCATCGTCGTGGTCCACCACCCCGAGAACCGCAAGCTGGGCGGGGCCGTCAGGTCGGGGTTCGGGGCCGCGTCCGGCGACCTCGTCCTCTACACCGACGCCGACCTGCCCTGCGACCTGGCCGAGGCCGACAAGGCTCTACGGCTGCTGCGCCTGTACGAGGCCGACATCGTGTCGGCCTACCGCTTCGACCGCACCGCCGAGGGCGTGCGCCGCACCGTGTACTCGTTCGTCTACAACCACCTGGTGCGCTGGACGCTCGGGGTGCGGGTCCGGGACGTGAACTTCGCGTTCAAGCTCGTGCGCCGGCGGGTGCTCGACAACGTCGAGCTGCTCAGCGAGGGCAGCTTCATCGACGCCGAGCTGGTCGCCAAGGCCCACCGGCGAGGGTTCCGCATCGTGCAGTTCGGGGTCGACTACATCGCCCGCACCCGGGGCACGTCGACGCTGTCGTCGCCGGCGATCATCGGCAAGATCCTGCGCGAGCTGCGGGTGCTCTACCCCGAGATCCGCCGGGTCGACCGCCTGCCCCCCGCCGCCCTCGAGGCCGACCCGGCGTGAGCGAGCTGAGCGAGCGCCTGCTCATCGTCAACGCCGACGACTACGGGCTGACCCCGGCCGTGGCCACGGGCATCCTGCGGGCCCACCGCGACGGCATCGTCACCTCGACGTCGGTGCTGGCGCTGGCGCCGGGGTTCGCGGCGGCAGCGCCCGCGCTGCGCGACACCGAGGGCATCGGCGTCGGCGCCCACCTGGCCGCGGTCGGCGAGGACCCGCCGCTGCTCAGCGCCCGCGAAGTGCCGACCCTGGTCGACAAGGCCGGCCGGCTGGCCCCGTCCTGGCGGGCGCTCCTGCCCCGCATGGCCGCCCGGCTGGTCGACCCCGAGGACCTGCGGCGCGAGTTCACCGCCCAGGTCGAGCGGTTGCAGGAGGCAAGGCTCCCGCTGGGCCACGTCGACACCCACCAGCACCTCCACCTGTGGCCGGCCGTCGGGCGGGTGGTCCTCGACGTGGCGGCCAAGGCCGACATCCCGGCGGTGCGGATCATCCGATCGACCGGCCGGGGCCCCGTGGGCCTCACGGTGCGGCGGCTGGCGGCCGGCCTCGAGCGCGAGGCGCGGGCCCGGGGTGTGCTGTTCCCGGCCACGGCCACCGGGCTCGACGAGGCCGGCACGCTCGACCTGCCGGCCCTGCTGGCCGCCGTCGACCGGCTCGGCGCCGCGGGCGGGGCCAGCGCCGAGCTGGCCACCCACCCGGGCGAGGCCGACGACCCCGACCGCGACCGCTACCGGTGGGGCTACGTGTGGGACCGCGAGCTGGCGGCGCTGGTCGACCCCGAGGCCCGGCGCCGGGTGGCGGCCGCCGGCTTCCGCCTCGGCACCTACGCGGACCTGGCGTCGTGAGCATCGCTCCCGGCCGTCACCGCGACGACGCCGCCCGCCGCGCCCTCGGCGCCTACGACCACCTGGGCCGGGGCGACCGGTTCCACGTGGCCGTGCGCTGGCGGACCTGCCCGTTCCCGGCGGTGGAGGCCCGGGTGCCCCGGGCCGGCCGGGTGCTCGACCTCGGCTGCGGCCACGGGCTGTTCTCGCTGTACCTGGCGGCCCGGTCGCCCGAGCGCCGGGTCACCGGCGTCGACATCGACGGCGACAAGCTGGTGTCGGCGCGCCGGGCGGCGGCCGCCGCAGGGCTCGACGTCGACTTCGCCGAGGCGGTCGGCGGGCGGGTGCCCGAGGGACCGTGGGACGCCATCACCGTCGTCGACATCCTCTACCTGCTCGGCCCGGAGCGGGCGCTGGCCCTGGTGGCCGAGGCGGCGGCGGCGCTGGCCCCCGGCGGGGTGCTGCTGGTCAAGGAGATGGCCGAGGAGCCCCGCTGGAAGTACGAGCTGGCCCGGGCCCAGGAGCTGGTGGCCACCCGGGTGATCCGCATCACCGAGGGCGACGAGGTGGCGATCGTCCCGCCCGACGACATCGCCGCCGCCATGGCCTCCGCCGGCTTGGAGGTCAGCCGCCGGCGCCTCGACCGGCGCACGCCCCACCCCCACCTGCTGGTGGCGGGGCGGCTCAGCCCGCGGTGACGTCCCAGAGGACGGGCTGACCGCCGCTGGCGATGGCGTCCCACCGGCGCCTGGCCGTGTCGACCGTCGTCGGGTGGGTCAGGACGTAGAACCGTCCGGTGCGCACGGCGTCGGCGACCTGGGCCGCCACGTCGGCCGGGTCGAGCCCGCCCTCGACCAGCGACTGGATGAACTGGCGCACCGCCCCCTCGTCGATGCCCTCGGGCACCTCGGCCGGGGCGACCTCGGCCGGGCGGTTGCGGTCGGAGTCGGCGATGTTGGTGCGAACCCACTCGGGGCACAGCACCGACACGCCCACGGGCGCCCCGCTGAGCTGGAGGTCGAAGTGGAGCGACTCGGACAGCGCCACCACCGCGTGCTTGGTGGCGTAGTAGGGCGACATCGCCGGACCGGTGAGGATGCCGGCCGACGACGCGGTGTTGACCACGTGGCCCTCGCCCTGCTCGATCATGCGGGGCACGAACGCCCGGATGCCGTGGGCCACTGCCAGCAGGTTGACGTCGACGATCCAGCGCCAGCGGTCGGCCGGCACCTCCCACGCCATGCCCCCGACGCCGACGCCGGCGTTGTTGCACACCACGTGGGCGGTGCCGAAGGTGGCGAAGGTCGCGGCGGCCAGCGCCTGGATCGCCGCCTCGTCCCGCACGTCGGTGGGCACGGCCAGCACCCGGTCGTCGCCCAGCTCGGCCCCGAGCGCCTTGGCGGCCGCGTCGAGCGGCTCGCGCTCGACGTCGGCCAGCACCACGCGCATCCCCTCGCGGCCGAACCGGGTCGCCAGCGCCAGCCCGATGCCCGACGCCGCCCCGGTGACCACCGCGACCTTCCCCTGGAAGTCGTCCACGGGCGGTGACCCTAGGCGCTGGGTGACACGGTCGTCATGCGGGGTCTCCCTCGATCAGCAGCACCTCG
>DASXRH010000333.1:0-3546 GCA_036506715.1 Acidimicrobiales bacterium | reverse complement strand
ACGGGCGACGCCGGCACCGGCGTCGTCGTCGACGTCGGCCTGGTCGGCGACGGGCACGGTGCCGCGACGTTCCGGGCCGCCGGACTCGACGTCCCGGCCGACCTCCCGCCCGAGGGCTACGCGGTGGCGGCGGTCTCGCTGAAGGGCGGCGGCGGCGCGGTGGCGCTCGCCGGCGCCGACGCCTCCGGCGCCTTCTACGCCGCCCAGACGTTCCGTCAGCTCGTCCACGACGGAGCCGTCGCCGGCGTCGCCATCGTCGACTGGCCGGCGATGCACCACCGGGGCGCGATCGAGGGCTTCTACGGCCCCCCGTGGACCACGGACGAGCGCCTCGACCAGCTCGCCTTCTACGGCCGCTTCAAGCTCAACACCTATGTGTACGCGCCCAAGGACGACCCCTACCACCGCGACCAGTGGCGCGATCTCTATCCGGCCGACCGCCTTGCAGACCTCGGTCGCCTCGTGGAGGCGGCAGAGGCGAACCACGTGCGGTTCACGTTCGCGCTCTCGCCCGGCGTGTCGATCTGTTACAGCGACCCGGCCGACCTGGCCGCGCTGACGGCCAAGCTCGACACGCTCTACGCCATCGGCGTCCGGTCGTTCGCGCTGGCGCTCGACGACATCGACATCAGCCAGTGGAACTGCCCGGCCGACGCCGACACCTATGGCGCGCCCTCCAGCGGGGCGGCGGCCCGGGCCCAGGTCGAGTTGGCCAACACCGTGCAGCAGGAGTTCATCGCCGGCCACGATGGCGCCCAGCCGCTCCAGGTGGTCCCGACCGAGTACCGGGGCACGCGCGACAGCGAGTACCGCCGCGCGATGCGCGACCAGCTCGACCCGGCGGTGGAGGTGATGTGGACCGGGTCGGCGGTGGTGCCGCCCGAGATCACGGTCGCCCACGCCACCGCGGCGGGCGCCAGGTTCGGCCGGCCGCTCTACCTGTGGGACAACACGCCGGTCAACGACTTCCCGAGCGCCGAGGGCCGGCTCATCCTGGCGCCCTATGCCCACCGCGAGACCGGCCTGTCCGGGTCGCTCACGGGCATCGTGCTCAACCCCATGAACCAGGCGGCGGCGAGCAAGGTGCAGCTGATCGGGGCGGCCGACTTCACCTGGAACGATGCCGCCTACGATCCGGACCGGGCGCACCTGGCGGCGGCCGACGAGTTGGCCGGCTTCGACCCGGCGACGGCCCAGGCGCTGCTCGCGTTCTTCGATCTCGAGAACTTCACGCCGACGTCGGTTCCCGACGACCCCGCCGCCCAGCCGCAGGCCCCCGCCCTGGCCGCGGCGTTCGACACCTTCCGGACGACGTGGCGCAGCGGTGACCGGGAGGCGGCTATCGCCGACCTGCGCCCGACGGCCGAACGGCTGGCCGGGGCCCCGTCGCTGATCCGGGCCGGCGTGGTCGATCCCGGGTTCGTGAGCGACTGCGGGCCGTGGCTCGACGCCACCGAGCTCTGGGGCCGGGCGCTGGTCACCACCCTCGACGGGCTGGCTGCCCGGGTCGCGGGCGACCCGGCCGGCGCCGAGGCGCAGATGGCGGCGGCCGACGCCCTGGTGGTCCAGGCGCAGGCCATCCAGACGGTGCCGGGCGAGACGGGCCCGCAGGGCCCGGTACGCGTGGGCGACGGGGTGCTCGACGCCTTCCTGGCCGACGCCGGATCGCTCTCCTGACCGCGCCGTGGTCGGCCCGGTGCGCCGTAGGGTCGCGGTCATGAGCGCAGCGATCGACGTGTCCGGACTGGTCAAGACATTCGGCGCCACGCGGGCGCTCGACGGGCTCGATCTCGAGGTCGAGGTCGGCGAGGTTCACGGCTTCGTCGGGCCCAACGGGGCCGGCAAGTCCACGACGATCCGCGTGCTGCTCGGGTTGCTCCGATCCGACGCCGGCGAGGCGACGCTGCTCGGCGGCGACCCGTGGCGCGACGCCGTCAGCCTCCACCGCCGGCTGGCCTATGTCCCGGGTGAGGTCAACCTGTGGCCCAACCTCACCGGGGGCGAGGTCATCGACCTGCTCGGCAGCCTGCGGGGCGGCCTCGACCCCAACCGCCGCGAGGTGCTCCTCGAGCGCTTCGACCTCGACCCCCGCAAGAAGGCCCGCACGTACTCTAAGGGCAACCGCCAGAAGGTGGCGCTGGTGGCGGCGCTCGCCTCCGACGCGGAGCTGCTGGTGCTCGACGAGCCCACGTCGGGCCTCGACCCCCTGATGGAGGCCGTCTTCCAGGACACGGTGCGCGAGATGACCCGGGACGGCGACCGCACCGTGCTGCTGTCGAGCCACATCCTGGCCGAGGTCGAGGCGCTGTGCGACAGGCTGAGCATCATCCGGGCCGGGCGCACGGTCGAGTCCGGCACCCTCGCCGAGCTCCGCCACCTCACCCGCACGGCCATCACTGTCGAGACCGAGCAGCCGCCCACGGGCCTCGACGCCCTGCCGGGCGTGCACGACCTCAAGATCGAGGGCAACCGGGCCTCGTTCGACGTCGACACGGCCCGGCTCGACGAGGTGCTCACCCACCTCACCCGCCTCGGCATCCGCACGCTCACGAGCCAACCCCCGACGCTGGAGGAGCTGTTCCTGCGCCACTACGGCGACGTGTTGTCCGAGCTCGAGGCGGCCCCGGCGTCGTGACACCCACCGCCGCCCGTCGGCAGGGCCCCCGCGCCGCGACGCTGGCGGGCACCGGTCGCCTCCTGCGCTTCCTCGTGCGGCTCGACCGGGTGCGGCTGGCCCTCTGGATCGCCGGCATCGCCCTGCTGGTGTGGGTCAGCGCGGTCAGCGTCGCCGATCTGTACCCGACCCAGGCCGACCTCGACAAGGCGGCGGCCGCGCTGCTCGACAACGCCGCGGTCGTCGCCCTCAACGGGCCCACCTACGGCGTCGACACGCTCGGCGGCCAGATCGTGTTCCAGATCGGCAGCTTCGGCTACATCACGATGGCGCTGATGGGCATGTTCCTCGTCGGGCGCCACACCCGGGGCGACGAGGAGGAGGGCCGAACCGAGCTGGTGCGGGCCTCGGTCGTCGGCCGCAACGCGCCCACCACCGCCGCGCTGGTCGCCGCCGGCGGCGGCCTGGTCGTCGTGGGCGCGCTCATCACGCTGATCATGCTGAGCGAGAGCCTGCCGCTCGCCGGGTCGCTGGCCTACGGCGCCGCGATGACTGCCTTCGGGCTGCTGTTCGCCTGCGCCATGGCGGTGGCCGCCCAGGTGACCGAGCACACCCGCACCGCCTACGGCCTGATCGGCGCCGCCCTCGGCGTGTCCTACATGGTGCGGGCGGTGGGTGACATCGGCAGCGGCGCCGTGTCGTGGTTGTCGCCCATGGGCTGGGCCATGAACGTGCGGGCATTCGCCGGCGAGCGGTGGTGGCCGCTGGGGCTGCTGGCCGGCGCGGCGGCCGCGCTCGTGGCCGTAACCTACTGGCTGGCGGCCCACCGCGACCTCGGCGCCGGCCTGGTGGCGCCGCGGCCGGGCCCGCCCCGGGCTGCGCCAGGCCTGCTCCGGCCCGGCGGGCTGGCCATGCGGCTGCAGCGTGCGGCG
>DASXRH010000332.1:0-8519 GCA_036506715.1 Acidimicrobiales bacterium | reverse complement strand
CCGATCACCGACGTGTTCGGCCTCGGCGACTACGAGGTCCTCCAGGAGTGGCAGCGGGCCGACGGCCTGCCCAAGGCGCCCTACTGGGATCGCCTGGCCGACGAGCGGGGCTTCCAGGTGGTGGCGGTCTACCCGCTGACACTGTTCCGCTCGCTGCCCGACGACTGGATCGCGGTGGGCACCTGGGACCTCGACCGCTGGATCACCACGGCCCCCAGCTCGCAGTTCCAGTGGTACGCCACCAGTCCCGAGGCGGTCGAGCCGCTGCGCCAGCACCTCATCGACTTCGAGGATCAGCTGCCGGCCGGGGTGAAGACCAACCTCAACCCGCTGGCCGAGAACCGGGCCGAGACGCTGCGGGCCGAGGCGGCGGCCGCCGGCGGCACCGACGCCGCCGGCGGCTGAGCTCACCGCCCCACGAGAGGGGGCTGTCCGGGCGGGGTCCGCCGGCGTGCCATGGTGTGCGGATGTCGACCGCCGGCTGGGGAGCGATCACGATCGACCGGTTCGAGCCCGAGTCGTGGCTGGTGGTCGCCACGGGCCTGGGCGCGTTCGTGGCCGTGGCCATCGACGCCGTCTGGCGCTGGGCCCGCAACGTGGTGACCATCGTCCACGAGGGCGGTCACGCGGTGGCGGCCCTGCTCACGGGCCGGCGGCTGACCGGCATCCGCCTCCACTCCGACACGTCGGGGCTCACGCTGTCGGTGGGCCGGCCCACCGGCCCCGGCATGGTGGTCACGGCCGCCGCCGGCTACGTCAGCCCGCCGCTCGTGGGGCTGGTCGGCGTGGCGCTGCTGGCCGCCGACCAGGTCACGCTCATGCTGTGGGCGGCCGCCGCCGTGCTGGTGGCCATGCTGATCATGGTGCGCAACCTCTACGGCGCCCTGGTGCTGCTGGTGGTGGGCGGCGCGGTGGTGGCGGTGTCGTTCTATGCGTCGCCCGACCTCCAGGCCGGCTTCGGGTACGCCATCACCTGGTTCCTGCTGCTGGGTGGCGTGCGGCCGGTGGGCGAGCTCTGGCGCCAGCGCCGCGACCGGGCGGGCTACGTGTCCGACGCCGCCCAGCTGGCCCGGCTGACCCACGTGCCCATGACCGTGTGGGTGGGGTTCTTCGGCCTGGTGGCGCTCGCATCCCTGGGCGGCGGCGCCTTCGTGCTGTTGACCTGAAACTTCGGTGCCGGCCGACACGTCGGGCCCCTACGGTCGCCCCATGCAGCCCGACGACGCCCGCGCCCGCTTCCGCGCCCTCCACGCCGAGGGCACCTTCGTCATGCCCAACCCGTGGGACGTGGGCTCGGCGCTGGTGCTGACCAAGCTGGGCTTCCCGGCCCTGGCCACCACCAGCGGTGGGCACGCCCGCTCGATCGGCAAGCACGACCAGCAGGTCACCCGGGACGAGCTCGTGGCCCACGCCGCCGCCCTGGTGGCGGCCGTGGACGTGCCGCTCAACCTCGACGCCGAACGGGGCTTCGCCGCCACCCCCGAGGGCGTGGCCGACACGGTCGAGCTGCTGGCGGCCACCGGCGCCGCCGGGCTGTCGATCGAGGACTACGACCCCGCCGCCCGCAGGATCGAGCCCCTCGACGTGGCCGTGGCCCGGGTGGCGGCGGCCGCCGAGGTCGCCCGAGCGCACGGGCTCACGCTCACCGGGCGGGCCGAGAACCTGCTGTACGGGGCCGTGAACCTCGACGACACGATCGCCCGGCTGCAGGCGTACCGCGACGCCGGGGCCGACGTCGTCTACGCCCCGGGCCTGCTGGCCATCGACGACATCGCCCGGGTGGTGCGCGAGACCGAGGTCCCCGTCAACGTGCTGGCCCTGCCGGGCGGCCCGTCGGTGGCCGAGCTGGCGGCCGTCGGCGTGCGCCGCATCTCGACCGGCGGCGCGCTGGCCAACGCCGCCTACCGGACCCTCGAGGCTGCCGGCCAGGAGCTGCTGGAGCAGGGCACCTCCACGTACGCCGCCCCCCAGCCCGGTTCATAGAACAGACCAGAACTGGTCAGCGGATGGCCAGTTCTGGCGCGATGCTGGGACCGTGCGTGCCGACCGCCTCGTGGCCACCCTGCTGGTGCTGCAGGCGCGGGGCCGGGTCACGGCGGCCGAGCTGGCCGACGAGCTGGAGGTGTCCGAGCGGACCGCCCGCCGCGACCTCGAGGCTCTGGCCATGGCCGGCATCCCCGTGTACTCCCAGCCGGGGCGCAACGGCGGGTGGTCGCTGATCGGTGGCGCCCGCACCGACCTGTCGGGGTTGACCGAGGCCGAGGCCCGCACCCTGTTCCTGGTGGCGGGGCCGTCCGCGGCGGCCACCCCCGACGCCAAGGCGGCGCTGCGCAAGCTGGTGCAGGCGCTGCCCGAGACGTTCCGGGCCGACGCGGAGGCGGCGGCGTCGGCCGTGGTGCTCGACACGGCCCGGTGGGGCGCCACCCGCGCGCCCACCCCGGTCCACCTCGACGTCCTCCAGCGGGCGGTGGTCGCCGGCGTGCAGGTCGTGCTGGGCTACGGCGACCGCGAGGGGAAGGTCAGCGAGCGGACCGTGCACCCGCTGGGCCTGGTGGCCAAGAGCGCGGTCTGGTACCTCATCGGCGACACCGACGCCGGGCTGCGCACCTTCCGGGTCAACCGGGTGCGGTCGGTCACCGTCACCGAGCGGCCCGTGGTGCGGCCCGAGGGCTTCGACCTGGCCGAGGCCTGGGAGCAGGTGGTGGCCACGATGGACGAGCGCCGTGTCCAGTTCCGGGCGCGGGCGCTGGTCGAGCCCCGGTCGGTGGGTTGGCTCCGGGGCCACCTGGGCCGGCGGGTGGCGGTGGGCGACCTGCAGCCCGACGGCCGCGTCGAGGTCGAGATCGGCGGCCATTCGGCCGAGGCCGTGGCCTGGGACATCGCCGGCTACGGGGCCCGCCTGGAGGTCGTCGACCCGCCCGAGATGCGGGAGATCCTCGCCCGCCTGGGGTCGGACCTCGTGGCCCGCTACGGCGCCCTCTGACCGGTTCCTCTGAAAGTGGCCAGATGTTGGCCACTTATGAGGCGCACGCTGTGGCCATGACCACGAGCGCAGACGCACCCATCATCGAGGCCCGGGGCCTCACCAAGCGGTTCGGCCCGGTCGAGGCCCTGGCCGGGCTCGACCTGGTGGCCGAACCGGGCCGGGTCGTGGCCGTCCTCGGCCCAAACGGCGCCGGCAAGACCACGTTCGTGCGGTCGCTGGCCACCCTCGTCCGCCCCGACGCCGGCACCCTGCGGGTGGCGGGCGTCGACGCCCTCCGCCAGCCCGAGCGGGTGCGGCGGGTCATCGGGCTCGCCGGCCAGTTCGCCGCGGTCGAGCCGGCCATGACCGGGCGCGAGAACCTCCGGATGGTGGCCCGCCTGTTCGGCTGCGACCGCCGCACCGCCGCCGCCAACGCCCAGGCCGTGCTCGACCAGCTGGGGCTGGTCGACGCCGCCGACCGCCTGGTGCGCACCTACTCCGGCGGCATGCGTCGCCGGCTGGACCTGGGGGCCAGCCTGGTCGGGGCGCCCCGCCTGCTGCTGCTGGACGAACCGACCACCGGCCTCGACCCCCGCAGCCGCAACGAGCTGTGGGAGGCCATCCGGGCCCTGGTGGCCGGGGGGACCGACGTCCTGCTCACGACCCAGTACCTGGACGAGGCCGACCAGCTGGCCCAGCGCGTGGTCATCGTCGACCACGGCCGGGTCATCGCCGACGGCTCGCCCGGCGAGCTCAAGTCCAAGGCCGGCCGCGACGTGGTCGAGGTGCGGGCCGCCGACGTCGCCGACCTCGACCGGGTGGCCGGGGCGCTCGAGCGGCTGGGCGACGAGGCACCCCGGGTCGACGCCGCCACCAAGCGGGTCACCATGCCCGTGGCCGGCGGGCGGGCCGCCATCGCCACCGCCGTGCGGATCGTCGACGACCTGGGCGTCGAGGTCGACGACATCGGCCTGCGCCGCCCGACGCTCGACGAGGTGTTCCTCACCCTGACCGGCCGGCCCGCCGAGCAGGCCGCCACCGACGACGACCAGCCCGCCGCCGACCGGCCCGTGCCGGTCGCCGCCTGACCCGCCCGCGACGCTCCGAGGAGACAGACGCCATGACCACGATCACCTTCGACGTCCCCATCACCGGCCCGGTGGCTCCGACGCGACCGGCCTCCCTGCTGGCCACGGCGGGCGCGGTGGCGGGCCGCACGGCCCACCGGTTCCTGCGCACCCCGCAGCTGCTGGTCGTCTCGACCGTCAGCGGGGCCATGTTCCTGCTGATCTTCCGCTACGTGTTCGGCGGGGCCATCGACACCGGCCCCATCCCCTACGTCGACTTCCTGGTGCCCGGCTACATCGTCACCAGCGTCCTGTTCACCGGCAGCAACGCCGCCGCCGGCGTCGCCGAGGACCTGGAGGCCGGGTTCACCGACCGCCTGCGGTCGCTGCCCGTCTCCCGGGCCGCCCTGCTCACCGGGCGGGTGGTGGCCGAGGCGGGGCTGCTGGCGCTGGGCCTGGCCATCACCACCGCCCTCGGCCTGGCCGTCGGCTTCCGGCCCCACGGCGGCCCGGTCGACGCGGTGGCGGCCTTCGGGCTGTGCGTCGCCTTCGGGTTCGCCTTGATGTGGGTCTTCGCCCTGCTCGGCCTGGTGGCCGGGAACGCCCAGGCGGCCAACGGCCTTGCGCTGATGATCTTCCCGGTGTCGTTCGTGTCGAGCGCCATGGTGCCGGTCGACTCGATGCCCGGCTGGCTCCAGCCCATCGCCGAGCACCAGCCCGTCACGGTGATGACCAACGCCGTGCGGTCGCTGGCGCTGGGCGACCCGGCCCTTGCCGGGGTCTCGGGTTCGACGGGCCACTGGGTGGTGCTGTCGCTGGCCTGGACCGCCGGGATCGTGGCCGTGTTCGCCCCGCTGGCGGTGCGGCGCTACCGCCGGACCTGACCGTCCGTCCCCCTGGACGCCCCCGAGGGCGCGGTGGCCTTTCCCCCGAAGGCCGCCGCGCCCTCCGCCCACGTGTGGTCCAGGTCGGAGCCGGCGGGGAACCGCCCGTCCAGCTCGAGCACGACCATCCCGTGGGCGAAGGACCACAGCGCCTGGCTGCGGGACGGGTCGCCGGTGACCAGGAAGAACGGCTCGCCGGCCCAGTCCTCCAGCCCCTCGGGCAGCTCGGCCCGGGGGAGGGGGCCGGCGGTGGCCAGGCGGTAGAGGTTGGGGTGCGCGAGGGCGTAGCGGCGGTAGGCCACCAGCAGGGCGTGGACGGGGGACCGCCGCCCGGGGCGGGCCACGGCCGCGCGCATCGCCTCGCCGATCTCGCTCAGGGCGGTGGCCACCAGCGCCACCTCGATGGCGGACTTGCCGGCCACGTGCTTGTAGAGCGACGGGGCCCGGATGCCGAGCTCGTCCGCGACGGCCCGCATGGTCAGCCCGTCGGCGCCGTCCCGTTCCAGGACCAGGCGGGCGGCGGTGGCCACCTCCGCCGCCCGGCGGCCGGCGGCGACGGCGCTCACTGGTGCACCCTTCGGGATGCACGCAGTGACCGGTCGGCACTTCGTGCCGAGTACCGCACTGTGCTGATGATTCGCTCGCTCCGCTCGCTCATCCGTCGAGCGGGGTGAGGGCGAAGACCGGGTGGCGGGGGGCGATGGCCGCCACCTCGTCGTCGGGCGAGTCGGCCGACACGCCGTCGAAGAACACGCCGACCTCGGCCTTCCACCGCTTGAGGTAGGCCCGCAGGATGGGCAGCTTGTCGGCGTCGGCCAGCTCGGTGGCCTGCCACTCCTGGCGGCGCTTGCCCACCAGGGTGGCCACCCGGCCGCCGGCGGCCCGGGCGTTGCGGACCCACTGGCCCTCGCCCCGGGGCGACACCAGGTACTGGCGCCCCTGGTAGGTGAGCAGGTTGACCGGGACCCGGCGGGGCTCGCCCGACTTGCGGCCCGTCACCTCGAGCACCCGGCTGCCCCACACGCTGATGCCCCGGCGGGTGAGGAAGGCGACGAAGGGGTTGAACACGTGCTGGGTGAACCAGCCGGGCCGGCGGTAGTGGGCGGGGGTGGGGGTGGCGTCGGTCATGGTGACTCCGTGGAAGTGGCTAATGCTGTTAGCCATCATGCGGCTACTGGCGTTAGCCTGTCAAGGTCTCGCCCAGATGTCATCGCCGATGCGGAGGGGACACCATGGCGAGCGTGACCGAGGTCGAGACCGTGCGGGGCCCCGTGCCCACATCCGAGCTGGGCCCGACGCTGATGCACGAGCACGTCTTCGTGCTGTCGCCCGAGAGCCAGGCCAACTGGTCCGACGAGTGGGACGAGGAGCCCCGGGTGGCCGAGGCGGTGGCCAAGCTCGCCGAGCTGTCCGGGGCCGGCATCCGCACCATCGTCGACCCCACCGTCGACGGCCTCGGCCGTGACATCCGCCGGGTGGCCCGCATCAACGAGGCCGTCCCCGACCTCAACATCATCCCCGCCACCGGCGTCTACACCTACTCCGACGTGCCCCACTGGTTCGCCATGCGCGGCCCCCACGTCATCCCCGACGCCCCCGAGCCCATGGTCGACCTGTTCGTACGCGACGTCCGCGAGGGCATCCAGGGCACCGACGTCAAGGCCGCGTTCTTCAAGTGCGCCATCGATCACCACGGGCTGACCCCCGGCGTCGAGCGGATCATGCGGGCGGTGGCCAAGGCCCACGTCGAGACCGGCGCGCCGGTGATGGTCCACAACAACCCCGCCGAGGACACCATGACCGAGGTGCGCCGGGTGCTGGCCGACGAGGGCGTCGACCCCCGCCGGGTGCTGCTGGCCCACGTGGGGGACTCGACCGACGTCGACCGGCTGGCGTCCCTGGCCGAAGAGGGGTTCCTGCTCGGCATGGACCGCTTCGGGGTCGACGCCATCCTCCCCATGGACGAGCGGGTCGCGACCGTGGCCGCCCTATGCGAGCGGGGGTGGGCGAGCCGCATGGTGCTGGCCCACGACACGTCCTGCTACATCGACTGGATCGACCCCGCGGTCATCCCCTTCCTGCCCAACTGGCACTACCTCCACATCTCCAACGACGTGCTGCCGGCGCTGCAGGACCGGGGCGTCAGCCAGGACCAGATCGACGAGATGATGGTGGCCAACCCCCGCGCCTGGTTCGAGCGCAGCTAGCTGCGTCTACGGTGACACCATCATCAGTGGCCGGAGGAGGGGGACGACCATGCCGGCAGCCCACACGCACCACCCGCTGCGGTTCGGCATCTTCCTGGCGCCGTTCCACCCCGTGGGCCAGAACCCGACGCTGGCCCTGCGGCGCGACCTCGAGCTGATCGAGCACCTCGACCGGCTGGGCTTCGACGAGGCCTGGATCGGCGAGCACCACTCGGCCGGCTACGAGATCATCGCCTCGCCCGAGGTGTTCATCGCCACCGCGGCCGAGCGCACCCGGCGCATCCGGCTGGGGACCGGCGTGTCGTCGCTGCCCTACCACCACCCGCTGATGCTGGCCGACCGCATGGTCCTGCTCGACCACCTCACCGGCGGCCGGGTCATGCTGGGCGTGGGCCCCGGCGCCCTGCCGTCCGACGCCTACATGATGGGCATCGACGTCGCCAAGCAGCGGGACATGATGGAGGAGGCGCTGGAGGCCATCCTCCTGCTGCTGCGGACCGACGAGCCGGTCACCTACGAGACCGACTGGTTCACGCTGCGCAACGCCCGGCTCCAGCTCCGGCCGCTGACCCGCCCCCACTTCGAGGTGGCGGTGGCCGCCCAGGTGTCGCCGGCCGGGCCCCGGGCCGCCGGGCGGTTCGGGTGCGGCCTGCTGTCCATCGGGGCCACCAGCATCGGCGGCTTCGACGCCCTCGGCTACCACTGGAACGTGGTCGAGGAACGGGCCGCCCAGTTCGACCAGCCGGCCGACCGGGCGGCCTGGCGGCTGGTGGGGCCGATGCACATCGCCGAGACCCGGGAGCAGGCGGTGGCCGACGTCGCCTTCGGCCTCGGCGAGTGGATCGACTACTTCCAGCGGGTGGCGGCCCTGCCCCTGGCGCCCGACACCGACAACCACGGCGACCTGGTCGAGGCGATGAACGCCTCGGGGTTCGCCGTCATCGGCACGCCCGACGACGCCGTGGCCCAGATCCGGCGGCTGGCCGAGCAGTCCCAGGGCTTCGGCGCGTTCCTGCTCATGGCCCACGAGTGGGCCGACCGGCCCCAGACGCTGCGGTCCTACGAGCTGTTCTCCCGGTACGTGATGCCCGAGGTCACGGGGGTGGCGGGCACGCTCGCCGCCAGCCGGGACTGGGCTGCCGAGAACCGTCCGGAGTTCATCGGCGCCGCCGGCGCCGCCGTCATGTCGGCCATCCAGCGCCACGCCGAGGAGAAGGCCGGTTCCCCGGCCGAAGCCTGACCGGCCGGGATGGACTTCACCCCCGACCCCGACCACGAGGCCATCGCCGACGCGGTGGCCCGGGTGTGCGCCGGGTTCGGCGACGACTACTGGTCCGCCTGCGACGCCGACCACGCCTTCCCGTGGGACTTCTACGGGCGCATGGCCGAGGGCGGG
>DASXRH010000331.1:0-10675 GCA_036506715.1 Acidimicrobiales bacterium | reverse complement strand
GCTCGACGAGCTGCGGGACCGGGTCGCCCCTACTGCGCCGGGTCGCTAGGCCGGGCCGGCGGGGTGTCGCAGCCGGGGGGCGGTGATGCGGGCGGCGGTTGTTCGCCGGGTGGACCACCGGCGGGCGGTTGGTCGCCGGGTGGCGTGGGTGCGGTCCGTTCGTCGCCGGACGCATCACCGGCGGTGGGTTCGTCGCGGGGTGGCGTGGGTGCGGTCCGTTCGTCGCCGGCCGGACCACCGGCGGTGGGTTCGTCGCGGGGTGGTCCGGCGGCCGCGGCCCCGGCGGGCGGGGCTGCCACCATCGCCGGCTCGGCGGCCGGCGGCTCGGCGGCGGGCGGCGCGAGCTCGGCCTCGGTCGCCGCCGGGCCGGCGCCGCCCCGGGTCCGCCAGGCGGCCACGGCAAGCGAGCCCAGGCCCACCACCACGGTGGCGAACCACACGAGCCCGCCGAGGATCGGGATCAGGGCCAGGACCCGCAGGATCCCCCAGCCGGCCAGGAAGGCCAGCCACGGCCGGGCCCCCTTCGCCACCGTCCGACCCAGGATCCAGGCGCCCATGGCGTAGCCGACCTCGTAGATCAGCCCCAGGGCCAGCAGCACGACGAGGCCGAGCGGCAGGCCCACCAGGGTGGCCATGGCGATCAGCGCCGCGATCGGCAGCCCGATCGTGAGGGCCAGGCCCCAACCGATCACCGGCCCCAGCCGGGTCCGGGCCACGCCGTCGGACGCCGCCACCACCCGGGGGAACAGCAGGCCGAGCAGCAGGCCGAGCACCAGCGTGGAGATCGTCACCGCCAGCCACAGGGCGAGGCGGCTCACGAGGGCCACCGCCCGGTTGAACGAGCCCGGGTTCCAGCGCTCGAAGTCGCCGTCGAGCCGCCCTCCGCTTTCGACGACCGGCCGGTGCCGGGACAGCACGTCGCCCTCGACGTGGCCGGTGTCGGTGATCCGCACCCGGCCGTCCAGGACCACCACGTCCTGCTCGACGGTGCCGCTGATGACGGCATTGCCGTTGAGGACGATCAGGGCGTCCTCCACCCGGCCGGCGACGACCGCCGAGCCGTCGGCCACGAACACGGTGTTGACGGTCTCGCGTTCCCGGATCTCGGCCCGGCCGCTCAGCACCACCACGTTGTCGCGGAAGCCGCCCTGGTCGGGACCGACCTCCTGGGCGCCCGCCCCCGGGGCGACGACGACGGTCGCGGCGGCCACGGCGGCGGCTACCAGCGCGGACCGGACGAGCAGGGTGACGGAGTCCATGGTGGTCACCTCCTCGCGGCCCATCCTCAGGTCCGCTACGAGCCGTCGTCAAGCACCGCCTGCGGGCCGACCTCCACGCCGTGGTCGGCCGAGGCCCCGGTCAGGCGTCCAGCAGCTCCTTGAGCCCGGCGCTGATCCCCTCGCCGAGCACGTCGATGTCGGGGGCGGTGTCGTAGTCGCCGGTGATGCCGAAGGCCAGCTCGCCGTCGTAGGAGAAGATCGACACCCCCACCCGCAGCGGCGTGGCCAGCGGCACGTACGGGCAGGCCCGCACCATGCGCCGCCCGCACGAGTACAGGGGGAACTGGGGTCCCGGCACGTTGGTGGTGACCGTGTCGAGGTTGCCCAGCCGGCTGGCCGCGCGGGTGGCGACCCGGGTGCCCAGCGCCAGCAGCATCGACGGGGCGAAGCCCGACAGCGAGGTCAGCGCCTCGCCGGCCACCGCCTGGCGGGACTCCTTCAGGTCGTCGAGCTGGGCGCTGATGCCGTGCAGCCGGTTGACCGGGTCGTCGACGCCCACGGGCAGCTCGGCGAACATGGCCGACACCTTGTTCTCGAGTGTGCCATCGCCGTGGGCGGCGCCGCCCTCGGGCCGGGTCCGCACCGACACCGGCACCAGGGTGCGGATGACCCGATCCTCGCCGAGCGCCTCGCCCCGGCCGGCGAGCAGATCGCGGAAGCCCCGGGTGATCAGGGCCAGCACCACGTCGTTGACCGTGCCCCCGTGGGCGGCCCTCACCCGCTTGACGTCGGCCAGGTCGACGGTGGACCACGTGTAGCGGCGGTTCGGCCCGATGGGGCCGTTGAGGCTGGTGGCCGGGGTGGGCCGCACGATGGCCGACAGGGCCACCGACCCCTTCAGGATCTCGCGGGCGGCGTCGAGGGTGCGTTGCGGCCGCCGCACCAGCGACATCACCGCCCGCACCTGCTCGTACGGGCTCGTCATCAGGTTGACCGCCGCGTCCCGGGCCAGCCGCAGCGACGACGGCGGGGTGTGGGGCCGCCAGCCGTCGTCGACCTGGGCGGGCACCTCGGGCGTGAGGTCGAAGATCACGGCCATCAGCTCGGCGCCCGACACGCCGTCGACCAGGCAGTGGTGAACCTTCGACACGATGGCCCACCGATCCTCCTCCAGGCCCTCGACCATCCAGATCTCCCACAGGGGCTTGGCCCGGTCGAGCTGCTGGGACATGACCCGGCCCACCAGCCGCCGCAGCTCGGCCTCGCCGCCGGGGGCGGGCAGCGCCGTGTGGCGCACGTGGTACTCGATGTTGAAGTACGGGTCGTCGACCCACACCGGCCGGCCCAGCGACAGGGGCACGGCCGCCACCTTCTGGCGGTAGCGGGGCACCAGCCCCAGCCGGCCTCCCACCGTGGCGGTCAGGTCCGCGTAGGGCGGCGGGGGGCCCTCGAAGATGCCCACCGACCCGATGTGCATGTGGTTGACGTCGTCCTCGATGTGCAGGAAGAACGCATCGAGTGGGCTCAGCCGGTCCATGGGTGACCTCCCCCCGGCGGAGGCAGGTCCGCCTCCGAACCCCATTGAACCGCGTCAGACGACATCGCGCAGCGTGGCCGTCTCGAGTTCGTAGACGCAGCCCCGGATCGCGTCGGTGTGGGGGATGAACGGGCTGGCCCTGATGCGGGCGATCGACTGGCGGACGTCGTCGTCGAGGTCGCAGAAGGCCTCGAGGGCGAACGGGGGCCGGATGCCGACCTCGGCCTCGATGGCCGCCTTCACCTCGTCGTCGGTGAACGTGAGCATGGCGCAGCCGGTGTGGTGAAGCAGGATGATCTCGGTGGTGCCGAGCAGCCGCTGGCTGAGGGCCAGCGAACGCACGGCGTCCTCGGTGACCACGCCGCCCGCGTTGCGGATGACGTGGGCCTCGCCGTCGCGCAGGCCCAGCACGACGGTGGGGTGGAGGCGGGCGTCCATGCAGGCGAGGACGGCCACGCGGGGACCGGGGGCCAACGCGGCGCCCTAGGGGTGGGACGGCGAGGGCTCGGCGCCCTCGACCTCGAAGCCGATCTCGTCCGCGTAGCACCACCACCAGTTCTCGCCGGGCTCGTAGCTGCGGACGATGGGGTGCTGCCTCGTGCGGTAGTGGGCGGTGGCGTGGCGGTTGGGCGAGCTGTCGCAGCAACCCACGTGGCCGCACTCCTGGCACATCCGCAGGTGGACCCAGCGGTCGCCGGTGCGCAGGCAGTCCTCGCAGCCCACGGACGAGGGGCGCACGGGCTGGATGGTGTCGAGGTGGGTGCAGGTGGCCATGGGGGCGACCTCCGGGCGGAGAACGGTGGGGGCGGACCCGCCAGACCGTAGCGGCGGATAACCGCCATCCCTCCGGCGGGGCGGGTGACTGCCGGCTCGCTGATCGAGATCCTGCGTCGACCGCGCGGCTCAGGGGGCCTCGACGCTGAACCGGGCCAGGTCGGCCGCCGTGCCCTCCACCACCCGCCGGACGGTGGGGGCCCGCAGGACCTGCTTGGTCTGGGCGTAGGCCAGCGGGCGGTAGCCGCCCAGGCGGCGGGCCTCGGCCACGGCCTCGTCGACAACGGCGTCGGGCGGCACCACCCGGTCGAGGTAGCCGGCGGCCACCGCCCGGGCCGGGTCGTAGATCTCGGCACCGAGGGTGGCCCGGGTCAGCTCGGTGGTGGCCAGCCGGTCCTCGGCCAGGGCCACGGCGAACAGCGGCAGCGGCATGCCGATCGACGTCTCGTTCAGCCCGATCTTGGCGGGCACGTCGGCCCCGATGCGCACGTCGCACGCCAGCACCAGCAGGGCGCCGGCCGCCAGCGCGTGGCCGGTCACGGCCACCACCACCGGCTGGGGGTGCTGGTAGAGGCGCAGCAGCAGGTCGCCGCCGCGCGCCACCAGGTCGCGGGCGGCGTCGGGCCCGCCGGTCATGACCGACAGGTCGAACCCGGCGCACATCCGGCCCTCCCGGCCCACCAGGCAGACGGCGCCGGCGTCGGCCTCGGCCCGGTCGAGGGCGGCGGCGAGGGCGTCGATGGCGGCGAAGGAGAGGACGTTGGCCTTGCCGTCGTCGAAGCGCACGACGGCGACCCCGTCGTCGATGGTGGTGGTGACGGGACCGGCGGCGTCGGGCATGGCCCGGACCCTAAGCGCCGGCGTCACCCGGCGGCGAGGTCGAGGTGGGCGAGGATCCGGCCCACGTTGGCGTCGACGGCCGCGGTGGCCGGGGCCACGAGGTCGACGTCGGTGGGCGGCACCCACCGGCCCTTGGTCACCAGCACGCCGTCCCAGGTCAGCTCATGCCAGCCGGGGATGCCCCGCTGCCGCCCGTCGAGCCGGCGGCGGTGGGCCTCCTCGTCGTCGCAGGTGGTGAGCACGACCGTCGCCCGGGCGCCGTGGCCGGCCGCCAGCGCCCGGACCCGGGCCACCTCGCCGTCGCCGGCGAGGCCGTCGAGGACCACCGCCATACCCCGGCGCACCTGGGCCTCGGCCGCCTGGCGGACCATGGCCCAGCCGAGGGCGGCGTAGTCGGCGTGGTGCAGCCCGCGGGCCGCCGCCCACACGGGGGCGTAGGCCGTGAGGGCGGCCATCGCCCAGTCCCAGCCGAGCACCGGGGCGCCGAGGGCGGGGGCGACCCGCTCGGCCAGGGTGGTCTTGCCGGTCCCGGGCAGGCCGGTGACGAGCACGACGTGGAGATCGGACACGCGTGGCCCCAAGGTACGCGTTCCCGGGATCCGACGAACCGGCGCGCGTCGGCTGCGGATGGCGCAGCGTTCGCGCGCCGGTTCGGCGGGTCCCCGGGTCGCCGCCCGGCGCTGGATAACGTCGGGGCCCATGGACGCACCGTCGCCGGTCGCGGGCCTGGTCATCGGGACGGAGCCGGCCACGCCCCTCGAGTTCTGGGTGGGCGTCCGCGAGGGTGCCTACCTCCAGCTCGACGACGTGGTGGTCGTCGATCGGGTGCTGCCCGACGGCCAGCGGCTGCGCATCTCGGGCGTCGTGTCCCAGGTGCGGGCCACGCACGAGGGCGCCCGGTTCGACTCCGACGTGTTCCTGGTGGCCGACGGGGTTCTGCCCGCCCAGGTCAGCGAGGCGGCGCAGGTGCAGGCGACCCGGTTCGAGCCCGAGGTGTTCGTGCCGCCGCTGCCGGGCGAGCCGGTGCGCAAGGCGGTCGGCGCCGAGCGGGAGGACGCCCTCCTGTTCAGCCAGATGCGCCAGCGGCTGCCCGCCGGGCTGTCCCGCGACGACGAGCCGTTCTTCCTCAACCTCGAGTTCCTCGACGGCACCCGCGGCGCCCACGTGAACATCAGCGGCGTGTCGGGCGTGGCCACCAAGACCACCTACGCCACCTTCCTGCTCTACAGCATGTTCCACTCGGGCGTGCTCGGTGCCGACGCCGCCAACACGAAGGCGCTCATCTTCAACGTCAAGGGCGAGGACCTGCTGTTCCTCGACCACGCCAACGTCGACCTGGCCGCCGACCAGCCCGCCCGCTACGCCCGGCTGGGCCTGCCGGCCGGGCCGTTCGCCTCGGTCGCCTTCTTCGCCCCGCCCACCCGCGACGACCCCAACGCCAGCCCCGACGTGTCCATGCGCCAGCTCGACGTCACGTCGTTCTTCTGGACGCTGGCCCAGTTCTGCCACGACGAGCTGCTGCCGTTCCTGTTCGCCGACGCCGAGGACGACCGCCAGCAGTACACGATGGTCGTCCACAACGTGACCGCCCGCCTCACGCGCGAGGCCCAGCCCGTCGGCGACGGGGCGGTGGCCATCGACGGCCAGGTGGTGCGCACGTTCGACGACCTGGTCGAGCTGATCAGCGACAAGGTCGACCTCGACGGCCCCGACCAGTGGGCCGGCCGGGCGATCGGCGCCGGCACGGTCAACGCCTTCCTGCGCCGTCTGCACGGGGCCCGGCCCCACCTGCGCCACCTCATCCGGGCCGACGTGCCCCGGCCCGAGACCCACCGTGTCGACTTCGAGCGCGCCCAGGTCACGGTGGTCGACCTGCACAACCTCAACGACCGGGCCCAGCGCTTCGTGGTGGGCGTGGTGCTGCGCCGGGCCTTCCAGCGCAAGGAGCGTGCCGGCCACGCCCGGCCGCTGCAGTTCGTGGTGCTGGACGAGCTCAACAAGTACGCGCCCCGCGAAGGGTCGAGCCCGATCAAGGAGATCCTGCTCGACGTGGCCGAGCGGGGCCGGTCGCTCGGCATCATCCTCATCGGTGCCCAGCAGACCGCCAGCGAGGTCGAGCGCCGGGTGGTGGCCAACTCGGCGATCCGGGTGGTGGGCCGCCTCGACGCCGCCGAGGCCGGGCGGGGCGAGTACGGCTTCCTGCCCCCGGTCCAGCGCCAGCGGGCCACCATCGTCAAGCCGGGCACCATGCTCGTGTCGCAGCCCGAGCTGCCCATCCCGCTGGTGGTGCAGTTCCCGTTCCCCGCCTGGGCCACCCGGGCCGGCGAGGCCGTCCCCCGGCCCGAGCCCGCCGGCGAGGGCATCCCGGCCGACGACCCCTTCGTCGGCTTCCCCGCCGGGTAGCGCCGGTGCGGTTGCTCCACACGTCCGACTGGCACGTTGGCCGGGCCATCCGGGGCCGCTCCCGGGCGGCCGAGCACCGGGCGGTGCTGGCCGAGATCGCCGCCGTGGCCGACCGGGACGAGGTCGACCTGGTGGTGGTGGCCGGCGACCTGTTCGACACCGCCGCGCCGACACCCGAGGCCGAGCGGATCGTGTACCGGGCCCTGCTCGACCTGGCCGCCGGCGGCCGGCCGGTGGTGGTGGTGGCCGGCAACCACGACTCGGCGGCGCGGCTGGCGGCCGTGGCGCCGCTGTCGGAGGCCAGCGGCATCCGGGTGGCGTCGGCGATCCGCCCCCCGGGCGACGGCGGCGTGCTCAGCGTCGAGGCCGGCGGCGACACCGCCCTGGTGGCGGTGCTGCCCTTCCCCTCCCAGCGCTACGTGGTCACCGCCGACCTGCTGCTGGCGGGCGACGCCGCCGACGCCCACGCCGCCTACGCCGACCGGGTGGTGCGCATCCTCCGCACGCTGACCGCCGGATTCGGGGCCGGCACGGTCAACATCGTGGCCGCCCACCTCATGGTCATGGGGGGCACGATGGGCGGCGGCGAGCGCGGCGCCCACACGGTGTTCGACTACTGGGTGCCTGCGACGGCGTTCCCGCCCGCCGCCCAGTACGTGGCGCTCGGCCACCTGCACCGGGCCCAGCAGCTCCCGGGTCCGGCGCCTCTGCACTACTGCGGCTCGCCGCTCCAGCTCGACTTCGGCGAGACGGCCAACCAGCCGGTGGTCAACGTGGTCGACGTCCGCCCCGGCCTGCCGGCCGCCGTGCGCCCGGTGGCGCTGACCGCCGGCCGCCGGCTGCGCACCGTGCGGGGCACGCTGGCCGACGTCCTGGCCGCCGCCCCCGACCAGGGCGACGGCGACGGCCGCGAGCCCGACCACCTGCGCGTGGTCCTCGACGAGCCGGCGCGGGCCGGGCTGGCCGACGAGGTGCGCGAGCGGCTGCCCCAGGCGGTCGAGGTGGTCCTCGCGCCCCGGGACGTCCCGGGCGCCGAGCGGACCGCCGACCCCGACCGCCTCCGCCGCACCCCCCACGACCTGTTCGCCGAGTACCTGGCCGAGCGGGACGTCGACGACGACCGGGTCATCGCGCTGTTCGACGAGCTGGTGGACGACCTGGCATCCGAGGCCGCGGAGGCGGCCCCGTGAGACCGGTGCGGCTGGAGGTCGAGGGGTTCACCGCCTTCCGGGCCCCGACCGTGGTCGACTTCGCCGGGGTCGACCTGTTCGCCCTGGTGGGCCCGACCGGGGCCGGCAAGACCAGCGTGATCGACGCCCTCACCTTCGCCCTCTACGGCGCCGTGCCCCGCCTCGACGACCGCCGGGCCGTGGCGCCGGTGGTCAGCCAGAACCTGACCGAGGCCCGGGTCCGTCTCGACTTCACCGTCGACGGCGTCGACCACACCGCGGTGCGGGTGGTGCGGGCCACCCGGGGCGGGGGCGCCACCACCAAGGAGGCCCGCCTCCAGCGGGGCGACGAGGTGGTGGCCGGCACCGCCGACGAGGTCACCGAGGCCGTCACCGCCCTGCTCGGCCTCGGCTACGAGCACTTCATCACCTGCGTGTCGCTGCCCCAGGGCCAGTTCGCCCGGTTCCTGCACGACAAGCCCCGCAGCCGCCAGGACCTGCTGGTGCGCCTGCTCGACCTCGGTCTCTACGACCGCGTCGCCGGGGCCGCCCGCCAGCGGGCCGCCGTGGCCCGCACCGCGGCCGAGGTCGCCGCCGGCCAGCTCGGCCGCCTGGCCGGGGCCACGCCCGAGGCGCGGGCCGCGGCGGGCGCCCAGGTGACGGCGCTGGCTGTTCTGGGCGAGCGGCTGGCCGACGCCCGCCCCGCGCTGGACGAGCTGGCCACCGCTGCCGCCCGGTCCCAGGACCGGGCCGACGAGGCCGGCGCCCAGGCCGATCTGCTCGCCGGCCTGGCGGCGCCCGCAGGGGTGGACGAGCTGTCGGCCGAGGTGGCCGAGGCCGAGCGGATGCGGGCCCGGTGCGCCGAGCTGGACGGGGAGGCGACGGCCGCGGTGGCCGACGCCGAGGCCCGGCTGGCCGAGCTGCCCGAGCGGGCGGCGCTGGAACGCCAGCGGGCCGACCACGCCGCCCGGGCCGAGCTGGCCACCAGCCAGGCGCGGGGCGAGGCGGCCGCCGCCGAGGCCGCCACCGCCGTGGCCGAGGCCGAGGCGGCGGCGACGGCGGCCCGCGCCGAGTCCGCCGCCCGGGCCGCCGAGCTGGAGCGGGCCCGGGTCGAGCACCGGGCCCAGGCCCTGGTGCCCGAGCTGGTGGTCGGCGAGGCCTGTCCCGTGTGCGGCCAACATGTCCACGACCTCCCGGCCCACGAGGCCCCCGCGGACCTGGCTCGGGCCGAGCGGGCGGCGGCGACGGCGGTCGCCGCCGTCGAGGCCGCAGGCCGGGCCCTCACCGCCGCCCACACCCACCAGGCCCGGGTGGACGAGAAGCTCGACCGCGTGAGAGCCGAGCGGGCCGCCGTCGACGAGCGCCTGGCCACCGCCCCCGACGCCGACGCCGTCGAGGCGCGGCTGGCCCTCCTCGACGAGGCCGGCACCGCCCTCGACAAGGCCCGCCAGGCCGAACGGGACGCCCGCAAGGCCATGGCCGCCGCCACCGCCCACCAGGCGGCGCTGGCCGACCGGGAGACCGGGGCCCGCCGGGCCTTCGACACCGCCCGCGACGCCGTGGCCGCCCTCGGTCCGCCGCCGGCCGAGCGGGTCGACCTGGCCGCCGACTGGCGGGCGCTGGTGGCGTGGGCGGCCGGCCGGGCCCCCGCGCTGGCCGAGGCCCGGGCCGGTCACCGGCGCGCGGCCGAGGAGGCCCGGGCCGCGGCGGCCGAGCGGCTGGCGGCCCTGGCCGAGGCCTGCCGGGCCGCGGGCGTCGATCCCGGCCGGTCCGGCGCCTGGCCGGGCGAGGCGGTCGCCGCTGCCCACGCCCGGGCCGAGGCGGCGGTGGCCCGCATCGACGACCGGATCGCCGAGGCCGGGCGCCTGCGGGCCGAGGAGGCCACCGCCACCGCGACCCATCAGGTCGCCGATCTGCTGGCCGGCCACCTGGCCGCCAACCGCTTCGAGAAGTGGCTGCTGGACGAGGCCCTGCACCAGCTGGTGGCGGCGGCGGCCGAGCGGCTGGCCGAGCTGTCCGGCGGCGCCTACAGCCTGGCTGTCGACGGCCGGTCGGGCGGGTTCGCGGTCGTCGACCACACCCACGCCAGCCAGGCCCGCTCGGCCCGCACGCTGTCGGGCGGCGAGACGTTCCTGGCCTCGCTCGCCCTGGCCCTCGCCCTGGCCGACCAGGTGGCGGGCCTGGCGGTGGCCGGCTCGGCCCGGCTCGACGCCCTGTTCCTCGACGAGGGGTTCGGCACCCTCGACCCCGAGACGCTGGACGTGGTGGCCACGGCCCTCGACGAGCTCGGGGCCCGGGGCAGGATGGTGGGCGTGGTGACCCACGTGCGGGAGCTGGCCGACCGGCTGCCGGTGCGGTTCGAGGTGACCAAGACCGGCGGGTCGGCCACGATCGAGCGGGTGGACGGATGAGGTTCGCCGTCGAGACCTGGGCGCCCGAGTACGGGGCGCCGGTCGGCGACGAGGCGCTGGGCGACTCGGACGCCCCCGTCGACGTGGGCGTCGAGGCCGACCCGGGCGACTGGGCGCCCCGGCCGGCGCCGGCCGCCCCGGCGCCGGTGGTGCTGTTCGTGGACGGGGTCCAGCGCATCGACGCCCGGGTGTGGATCACCGGCGACGACGGCGTGACCCGGCCCGGGGCCTGCGCCAGCTGGGCGGCCGGGGTCGTGCGCTGCGACGGGGCGGCCACGGTGGTGGCGGCCGAGGTGCGCCGGGGGGTGCTCTGCCCCGGGG
>DASXRH010000330.1:0-3862 GCA_036506715.1 Acidimicrobiales bacterium | reverse complement strand
GCCACCTGGCCGAACGAGTAGTTGCTGATGCCGTAGAGCCGTGAGTTGCCGGTCGGCGAGTAGCCGAAGGCGGCGCTGAGGCTGAGGTGAGACCCGGCGATCACGTCGGCCAGCGGCACGGCCATCACCGCCACCAGCACGCCGAGCAGCGCCACCCGGGGGCGGTCCAGGCGGCGGGCCGCAATCGTGGCCAGCGCGGCGGCAGCCAGGGCGCACAGCACCACGAACGCCCAGTAGAAGCCGGCCCCCAGGTTCTCGAGGGGGAAGGCCCGGGCCACGTACGACAGCGGCAGCACGGCCAGGTCGGCCAGCGCCAGGAAGGCCAGCACGCCCCGGGCCCGGGGCGGACCCCGGCGGGCCACGACCACCATCGTCGCCCCGCACAGCACGGCCAGCACCAGCACCACGGCCAGCGTCGTGGGGAACAGCAGCCGCTCCCGGAACCGGGACGCGGCGTTGAGCGCCACCAGGTGGTCGACCCGGGCGTCGAGCGGCGCCGAGGACCTCACGGCCTCGGCGGGCCGGCCCTCCATGTCGACCGGCCGGGGCACGCCCAGCAGGTCGAGGACGGTGGGAGCCACGTCGACCAGGGTCAGGAACCCGGCCCGCTGGGTCGACGCCGACATCAGGTAGCCGGCATCGCGGCCGGGCGCCGCCAGCCCAACGACGGTGAGGTCGCGGTCGTTCGCCAGGTTGTAGGGCGCCACCAGCAACACGGCGTCGCGGGCGGGGTCGACCCGGTCGAGCAGCCGGCCGACCAGCTCGTCGGTGTCCTCGAGCGCCTGGGTGCGCAGCTCCTCGTAGCGGGCCTCGTCGACCCGGTCGCGGTAGCGCATCGACCGCGCCAGGTCGGAGGCCTCGACCACGACCATCCCCCCGTCGCGGTCGTCGGGGGCCGCCCACGCGTCCTCGAACCGGCGGACCACGGTGTCGATGTCGAGACGCTGGCCGAAGGGCCGGCTGGCGTCGCGGGCCAGCAGGTCGGCATCGAGCTCGCCGGCGGGCACGACGCCGTCGGCGGTGGCGGCCGCCAGGCCCACCTGGCGCTCGTAGGACGTGCCCACCGTGTCGGTGCCGTCGGCGTTGCCGATGGCCTCGACCCCGAGGCCGGAATCGTCGAGCGTGTCGGTGAGCAGGCCCAGCTTGGCGTCGTAGGGCTCGGCGGCGTTCACCCGCTGCAGGCTGGGCCAGGCGAGGGCCACGTAGCCGCCGTCGGGCCGGACCCCGGTGCGGCGCTCGAAGATGTCGCTGGCCGACGACCCGCCGGCCTGGTCGCCCAACGCCAACTGCTGGCCGTCGACCAGAGGGTCGGTGGTGGCCCGCGAGCCGGCCGACATGGTCAGGTAGGCCCCGCCCGGCGTCGAGCGGGCGGTGACGCCCCGGGGCGCCATGTCGGCCAGCGCCGAGCGCCCCAGCAGCTCGTCGATGGCCGGCAGGTCGTGGTCGCGCACCTCGGCCCAGGTCAGGCCGGGCACGGAGATGACCAACACCCGGTCGGCGGGCGCCTCTGCGGCACCGGCCGCCGGTGCCTGCGACACCAGGGCGGCCAGACCGGCGAGGGCGGCCGCCGCCGCGGCCAGCGCCCGCCGGAGGGGGCGGCGACCGGCGCACCGGGACGGGCGCGGGGCGGCGGTCACCGGGGGCTCGGCGGCGGGAGCATCCGCCGAGTCTAGGAAGCGGCGGGCGGCGGCCCGGGTCATGCCCGGCCCTCCTCGACGGCCGGCACCGGCACCCGGGGCCGCGTGGGCGCCTGCGTGCCGGTTCGCTCCGCGACCACCGCCGGCGGGGGCTGGTCGCCGGTCCCGACGGGGGGGCGCAGCACGCGCAGGGCCACCACCGGCGCCGCCACGATCAGCATGGTCGTCGGCACCGCGAGCGACGAGTCGTTGGCCACCAGCCCCACCACCGCCAGCAGCGCCAGCCCCGCGGCGGCCGCCACGGTCGGGCGGTGGGTCAGCGGCCGGCGGGCGCCCGGTCCCATCCGGCCCACGGCCACCAGCACGACGTAGGCCACCGCTGCCGCCATCACGGCGGCCACGGTCATCCAGCCGGCCAGCTCGGCGCCGCCGAAGCTCGCCTGCCAGCGGCGGCTGAGGTTCTTCGACAGCGTGTCCCACTGGCCGTCGAGCACCTGCTCGCCCAGCCGCGCCAGGTGGGTCTGCACCTCGGGGGGCCGGGCGGCGTCGATCAGCGCGAAGCCGAACAGCGCCACGGCCGTGACGACGACGATCAGGCCCACCTCCCGCCAGCCGATGCGCCGGCCCGCCAGCACCAGTCCGGTCACGCCGAAGGCGGGGACCATCGACAGCACCCCGCCCACGTCGGCCCCCAGCATGGGCAGGCCCTCGACCACCACGACGGCCACGAGCAGCCCGTAGGCCCACGGCAGCCCCCGGCGCCCGTAGCGGTCGGCGATGAGCGCGGCCAGCACGATGGTGGCCGAGCCGAACAGGGCGAAGGCCAGGTTGCCGAGGCCCGTGAACCGCCCGGCCACCGCCACCGAGTAGCCGAAGGTGGTGTTGAGCTGGAGAGGCGCCCCGACGAGGAGGTCCAGCGCGATCAGCCCGACGATCACCTCCATGGCCACCAACGGGCCCAGGCCCGGCCGGCGCCGGTCCACGCGGTCGACGGTCAGACCGATGGCCGCGGCCACCAGCGCCACCACCACCGCCTGGCCGGCCAGGTCGGCCCGCACCGCGCCGATCCGGCCCACCAGGAAGCTGGCCGGCACCACCCCCAGCGCCCCGTAGGCCAGCGGTGCCAGCAGCCGCCGCACCCCCGGTCGCAGCCGGGACCGCAGCGCGGTGAGCACGGTCATCAGCACCAGCACCAGCACCACGATCGTCACCGCAAGCGGCATCGTGGCGTCGCGGAAGTCGGCGGCCTCGGCCGCCTCGGCCAGGCGGGAGACGCGCCCGGTGGCGTCGGCGTCGCCCACGGCCAGGTTGCGGCCCTCCATGGCGTCGGGCGGGTTCTGGCCCAGCAGCGACAGCACCGTGGGGGCCACGTCGGCCAACTGGACGTAACCGGCCCGGCGGGTGGTGGCCGATTGGAGCAGCCCGCCGTCGACGCCGGGGGCCCGGACGGCGGCGATGCCCAGCGCCGGTGACGACGCGGGCGCCACGGGCGACAGCACGATCACGGCGTCGTGGGCGGGGTCGACCCGGTGGAGCAGGTCGCCCAGCAGGGCGTCGGCGTCCTCCAGGGCCCGGGTGCGCATCTTGCGGCGCTGGCCGGCGTCGGCCCGCGCGCCGTAGGCGGCCACCCGGCTGAGATCCGACGCCTCCACCAGCACCACCGACCGGTCGCCGTCGACCCAGGCCCGGTCGACGGCGCCGAGGACCTTGTCGTGGTCGAGCCGCCAGCCGAACGCGGCGGCGGGGTCGTCGACGAGCAGCGACCGGCTGACCGCGCCCTCGGGCACGATGCCGTCGGAGCCCATGAGCATGGTGGCGGCGCTGCGCGCGTACGCGCCGTCGGGAGGCGGGTCGTCGCTCACGAACCCCTCGACGGCGTCGCCGTTGGCCACCACCGCCCGGTGGATCCCGGCGGCGGCCAGGCGGTCGCCCAGGCTGCCCACCTCCGCCCCGTACGCCGAGTGGTCGTTGACGTCGAGCGCGGCGCCGATGGCCAGGTAGGCGATGCCGTCGGGGATCGCGCCGAGCCGCCGGTCCAGCAGCTCGCCGGCCGGGACGCCGCTGTATGTCTCGCCGGGGTCGACGGCCACCGCCGTGTCGACCACCGGGCCAACCGCCCGTGTGCCCGCCCCGAGCGTCAGGTAGGCATCGGTCATGGTGGCCGCCCGGCGGCCGATGCGGGTCGACATGTCGGCGATCGCCGCCGAGCGGACGAAGCGGTCCAA
>DASXRH010000329.1:0-1618 GCA_036506715.1 Acidimicrobiales bacterium | reverse complement strand
GACAGCCCTCGGGTGGGGGCAGGTACGTAGGTTTCTGACCTTCTTGGAGGAGGCGAAGGTGATGATGCGGACAAGTTGCTCCTTCTCGTCCCAGGTGAAGCCGACCGGCGCCACGTGGGGGGAGCCGTCGGGGCGGAGCGTCGTGAGGGTGGCGAGCACGCGCTCCGCGGCGAAGACCGTGGCGTCGGGGGAGAGGGCTTTCGGGTCGAGGGCCATGCCGGAACAGTCGCGCATCCGTGGGGTGCTCGTCGGGAGCAGGCGCACATGACCCGGCACCCGCTCGTCCGGCTGATGGCGGTGCTGCTCGCCGTGCTCGGGCTGTTCACCGTGGCACGGCTCCGGCCGGCGCGGTCGTCGACGACCCACGTTGGGACCCGAGCGAATCGCCGGCGGTGGCTAGTCGGCGGCGATCGCGGTGAGCACCCGGCGGCGGCCCGCCCACGCCGCCGGGATCACCGCGGCGCCCAGCGTCAGCACTCCGGTCAGCGCTGCGCACAGCGCCAGCTGGCCGACCGGCAGCGCGAAGACGCTGAAGCCGTCCTCCGCCAGGGCCCGCACCAGCACCCACCCGAAGGCGATGCCGACCGTCACCGCCGCCGCCAGCCCGAAGGCGGCGATGAGCAGCGCCTCCCACCGGATGGTGGCCCTCACCTGGCTGCGGGTCGCGCCCACGGCCCGGGTGAGCCCGATCTCCCTCGTGCGCTCGACCACCGACAGGATCAGCGTGTTCACGATGCCGATCATGGCGATGAGGATGGTCAGCGTGAGCAGGGCGTTCACCAGCACCAGCAGCACGTCGTACTGGGACTTCACGGACGCCTTGAACTCGGCCAGGTCCTCGACCTGGGCGGCCGGGAACCCGGCGATCAGCGGGCTGATGGCGAACCGGGCCTCGTCGACCGAGACGCCGTCGGCCAGCCGCACCCAGATCTGCGTGTCGCCAGACTGGGGCAGGTTGGCGTCGAACGCCGCGGTCCCCATCACGAACGTGCCGGTGAGGTCCCGGCTGTCGAGCAGGGCGGCGATGGTGAAGTCGAGCCGGCCGGTCTCGCCGAACACCACGGGCAGGTGGTCGCCGACCTGCCACCCCTCCCGCCGGGCCCGGTCGGCGAACACGGCGATGCCGTCGGCGTCGAGGTCGTCCACGTCGCCGGCCACCACGTCCACGTCGAACAGGTCGAACGCCGTGGCGGGCGACAGCCCGCCGACCGCCTCGGCCCGCCCGTCGACCTGGGCCAGCCCGAACCGCACCCCGCTGGCGGCGTCCACCTCGGGCAGCTCGTTGATCTCGTCCGCGATCAGGCCGGGCAGCCCGCCGCCGAGGAACGACCCCCCGCTGTCGACCACCAGATCGCCCCGGAACCGGTTGTCGACGGTGTCGTCCAGCGACGCCCGCAGCGAGGCGTTGATGACGAGGAACAGGGACACGATCCCCAGCCCGATCAGCAGCGCCGACGCCGTCGACGCCGTGCGCCGGGGGTTGCGAGCCGCGTTCTGCTGGGCCAGCCGGCCGACGATGCCCCGCAGCGCCGGTAGCAGCCGGCCGAGGGCCAGCGCCACCGGCCTGGCCACCACCGGTCCCAGCACGATCAGTGCCAGGAACACCGCCAGCATCCCC
>DASXRH010000328.1:0-3610 GCA_036506715.1 Acidimicrobiales bacterium | reverse complement strand
ACTGATCCGGTCGCTGCCTAGCATGGCGTCTGCTCATGGGCAGCTCCGGCCAGGCCGTCGCGGTAGGGGTACGGGTGCCTCGCGGTCTCTTCGCCGGCGGCGTGGACCGCGTCGCCGGCTTCGCTGCCGCCGTGGAGGACGCCGGTCTCGACCGCCTCTGGGTCGGCGACCACGTGTCGTTCCGGGGCGGGCAGGGCTACGACGGGCTGCTCCAGGCCACGGCCCTCGCCACGCTCACCCGACGCGTCGCGGTGCAGACCGCCGTGTACCTGCTCCCCCTGCGCCATCCGCTCCCGGTGGCCCGACAGGTGGCGTCGCTGGCCGAGCTGGCACCCGGGCGGCTGGTGTTCGGGGTCGGGGTGGGCGGCGACGACCCGGCCGAGGTGGCGAACAGCGGGGTCGACCCCGCGACCCGCGGGCGGCGGATGGACGAGTCGCTCGCCGTCGTGCGCCGGCTGCTGGCCGGCGAGGTGGTCGATCACCGCGGCGAGCACTTCGTCCTCGACGGGGCCGCGATCCGGCCCACGCCCGAGCCCGCCGTCCCCATCGTCGTCGGTGGTCGAGCGCCCGCGGCCCTGCGCCGGGCCGGCCGGCTGGGCGACGGGTGGCTCGGCGTGTGGGTCGGCCCGGAGCGCTTCGCCGACAGCACGGCCGCCGTGGCCCGGGCGGCCGGCGACGCCGGGCGGAGTGACGTCGTCTGGCAGCACGGCCTCCTGGTCTGGTGCGGCTTCGGGCCGACGGCGGCGGCGGCGCGCCCGGCGCTGGCTGCGGCGATGGAGGACCTGTACCACCTACCCTTCGAGCGCTTCGCCCGCTATTCGCCCCACGGCACGCCCGACGATGTGGCCACCTTCCTGATGCGGTACGTCGACGCCGGGGCGTCGACGGTCCTCCTCGCGGCGGTGGCCGACGATCCCGACGAGGTCGTCGCCGGCGCCGCCCGCGTCCGCGCCGTGCTCCGCGGTGCGGCGTGAAACACCCGCCTCGATCGGCGGCCGCCGGTCACACCATGGACGGATTCGTCGTGTCGCGGCCCGAGCGCAGCAGCGTGCCCGGCGTGGCGCCGGTGAGCGCGCCCGCGGCCACGATCGGTACGCCGTTGACGACCACGTGCTCGACGCCGTGGGCGCCGGCGTACAGGCGGCCGGCGCCGCCCGGCAGGTCGAAGCGGGTGCTGACCTCCTCGGGGCCGACCGTGGCCTCGTCGAAGACGACGAGGTCGGCAACGGATCCCTCGGCCAGGCGACCCCGGTCCATCAGGCCGTAGAGGTCGGCGGGGACCGAGGTCAGGAGGCGCACGGCCTCTTCGGTGCTGAGCAGGCCGTGCTCGCGCACGCCGAAGGCGAGGAGGTCGGTGCTGAAGCTGAATGTGGCGAGCATGTCGAGGTGGGCGCCTGCATCCGACGCGCCGACGACGGCACGGGGGTCGCGCCACAGGTCGGCGCGTGCGACCCAGTCCTCCTCGGTGTCGTCGTCGCTGGCGTTGCGGAACGACGTGCGCAGGTCGTCGGCCACGACGACGTCGAGCAGGGCGTCGAAGGGGGCCTTGCCCTCGTCGGCGGCGATGTCGGCGACGGTGCGGCCCTCGTAGCGCTTCGTCTCGTCGGTGAACGTCTCGACGATGACCTTGGCGCCCCAGTCGGTGAGCGTCCCCATGCCGGTGGTCGCTTCGGCGAGCTCCGCGAGGTGGGCTCGGCCCGCGGGGTCGGAGAGCAGGGCGAGCTTCTCCGCGGGTGGCAGGGCCATGGGTTCGCGCCACCCCTCGATGGCGTCGAGCACGAAGCCACTGCGGAAGCAGAAGCGGGCGCCGAAGATGCGGGGGATCACCAGCCCGACGATCTTGCCACCGAGCTCGCGGGCGCGATCCGACAGGTCGAGCTTCTCCTCCCAGTGGCGTCGCGATCGGGCCGAGCCGGCGATGATGTTCCAGTTGAGCGGGCGCTCGGCGGCGACGGTCATGTCCAGCATCACCTGCTCGGTCGCCGCGTCCCACCTCCCCACGCCGGGCAGGAACTCGAGCGACGTCCCCTCGAAGTCACGGCACACCGCGGCCAGGGCCACGAGCTCCGCGGCGGTGGCGTGTCGGGACGGGACCGGCCGGCCGGCGGCGTCGTTGTGCGTGCTCGACCACGTGGACGAGAACCCGATGGCACCCGCCGCCAGCCCGGCGCGCAAGAGGCTGGCCATCCGGTCGATCTCGTCGGGCGTCGCCGCCCGCTCGGTGGCGGCATCGCCCATGACGACCCGGCGCAGGGCCGAGTGCCCGACCATGAAGCCGGCGTTCAGGGCGAGCGTGCCGTCGAGCCGGTCGAGGTACTCCGCGGTGCTCGTCCAGTCCCACGGCACCCCCTGCTCGAGGGACTCCAGCGGCATGCCCTCGACCCGGGCGAGCATGCGCATGAGGTACTCGCCCGCGCCGTCGGCCAAGGGGGCGACGGTGAAGCCGCAGTTGCCGCCGAGCACGGTGGTGACGCCGTGGAGCGGCGACGGGCTGAGCGTCGGGTCCCAGAACCCCTGCACGTCGAGGTGGGTGTGGACGTCGACGAAGCCGGGCGCCACGACCCGGCCGTCGGCGTCGATCGTGAGCGCCCCCGCACCGACGTCGCTGCCGAGCGCGGTGACGCGCCCGTCGTCGACGGCGATGTCGGCGCGGCGCCGGCGGGCGCCGGTGCCGTCGACGAGCTGGCCACCCCTGACGACGAGGTCGTGCATCTGGTCCCCCTAGTGGTGGATGCCGAAGTAGCGGTCGAGCCCGTAGCAGCGGATGGCGTTGCCCCGCAGCAGCGCGTGGGCCTCACCGTCGTCGAGGCCGGCCGTCGTCACGATCTTCTCGGCCGTCTCGAGCGAGTGCGGCCAGGTCGAGTCGCCGTGTGGGTAGTCGGTCTCGATCATGATCTGGTTCATGCCGATCGTCTCCCGCATGGCGAGGCCGGCCTGGTCGTCGAAGATGCATCCGTAGACCCGCCCGTCCACGTAGCTGCTCGGTGGATCCGGCACACGGTCGCGCACGCCGCCGTAGGCGCGGGCGTGCTCCCACGCGTTGTCCAGGCGCTCGAGCACGAAGGGCATCCACCCGACCTGGCCCTCGGACAGGGCGATGCGCAACGACCCGAAGCGCTCCAGCACGCCGCTGCACAGCCAGTCGACCAGGGCGTGGGTGGCGCCCTCGAACGTCAGGGCGATGGTGACGAGCCCGGGGGCATCCGGGCTCGTCTGCGGGAACGTCGACGACGAGCCGATGTGCATGTTCACGACGGTGTCGGTCGCCTCGCATGCCGCCCACAGCGGATCCCAGTGGTCGGTGTGCACGCTCGGCAGGCCCAGGGCCGCGGGGCCCTCGCTGAAGCAGATGGCGTGGCTGCCCCTGTTGGCGCAGCGCTCGACCTCGGCGGCGGCCAGCCCGACGTCCCACAGGGGGACCAGGGTGAGCGGGACGAGCCGGCCACGCGCGTCCCCGCCGCACCACTCCTCGATCATCCAGTCGTTGTAGGCCTGCACGCAGGCCAGGGCGAGCGCCTTGTCGTCGCCTTCGAGGAACGTCTGGCCGCAGAAGCGGGGGAACGTCGGGAAGCACAGCGACGCCTCGACGTGGTTGGCGTCCATGTCGATC
>DASXRH010000327.1:0-4350 GCA_036506715.1 Acidimicrobiales bacterium | reverse complement strand
GGGGGGTGCTGGTGGCCGTGATCCCGCTGGCGGTGGCGTTGACGCTGGCAGTTCGGGCCGCGGTCGGCCTGGCGGTCCGTCGGGCCAGGCGCCAGGGCCTCGCCCGCCGCAGCGCGCTGGTGGTCGGGTCGCGCCGGGGCGTCGAGGCGGTGGTCCACCAGCTCACCGGCCGCCCGTCGAGCGGCATCACCCCCGTGGGGGCGCTGGTCGTCGGGCCCACCGCCCCGGCCGACGGCGGCAACGGGAACGGCAACGGCGGCGCGTCCGCCGACGACGACCGCTCACACGAGCCGGCCGGCGGCGACGAGCCGCGCGTCGTGACCGGCGACCCGGCGCCCGGCGACCCGGAGGCGAGCCGGTCCGGGGCCGAGGCACGCGCCGAGCCGGGCGGGCCGCCCGTGGTGACCGGCGACCCGGCGCCCGCGGTGGCGGCGGCGCTGGCCCGGTCCGGCGCCGAGGCAGTGATCGTGACCGGGGGCCTGGCCCGGGGCCAGCTGCGTGCCATCGCCTGGCGGCTCGAGGGCACCGGGGTCGAGCTGCTGGTGATGCCGGCGCCCGGCGACCTCGAGGGCCTGCGGGCGGAGATCCGGCCCGTGGCCGGCCTGCCGCTGCTGTACGTCGACCAGTAGGCGCCTGCCGCTGCTGGTCGACCAACAGGCCGGCCGGGTCAGCCCTTCTTGCGCCGCGACTCGAACACGGCCACCGCCTGGCGCAGCGGCACCAGCTCGCGCCGGTACTGGCGGTGAGTGTCGGCCACGGCCTCGCGGGCGTTGCGGCGGGTGTCGGCCAACTCGGCCCGCAGGCGGCCGACCTCGGCCTCGAGCGCCAGCACCCGCTGGACGCCGTGGAGGTTGAGGCCCTCGTTGGTCAGCTCCTGGATGCGGCGCAGCTGGTCGATGTCGGCGTCGCTGTAGCGGCGGCTGCCGCCCGTGGTGCGAGCGGGGTCGACCAGACCCTTGCGCTCGTAGATCCGCAGGGTCTGCGGGTGCACGCCCGCCAGCTCGGCGGCCACCGAGATCACGTAGACCGCGCGGGTCGGTTCACGGCCGTCGGGGGTCATGGCTCGTCGTCCTTCCTGCTCGCGTGCTCGACTCCGAGGTGGGCCCGGGGGGATCGGCCGTTGGTGGCGGCGGCCAGGGCCTCGATGGCGGCCCGTTCGTCGTCGGTGAGCGACTGGGGCACGGCCACGTCGACCGTGACCAGCAGGTCGCCGGACTTGCGGCCGTGGGCCACGCCCCGGCCCCGCACCCGGAACGTGCGCCCCGACGGGGTGCCGGCCGGGATCCGGACCTTGACCGAGCTGCCGTCGAGGGTGGGCACCCGCACGTCGGCGCCCAGCGCAGCCTCGGCGAAGGTGACCGGCACGCCGAGCGTGAGGTCGTCGCCCCGCCGACCGAACAGCCGGTGGGGGGTGACCCGGGCGGTGACGTAGAGGTCGCCGGCCGGGCCGCCGTTGCGGCCGGGGCCGCCCCGCCCCCGCAGGCGGATGCGCTGGCCGTCGGCCACGCCGGCGGGGATCCGCACCTTGACCTCGCGGGGCCGGTGCTCGATGCCGGTGCCGTGGCAGGTGGGGCACGGGTCGTCGATGGTGTAGCCCCGCCCGCCGCAGTTGGGGCACGGCTGGGAGAAGCTGAAGAAGCCCTGGTTGTCGTCGAGCACACCCCGCCCGTTGCACTGCGGGCAGGTGTGGGGGGTGGTGCCCGGGCGCGCGCCGCTGCCGTGGCACGTCGCGCACGTGGCCTCGCTGGTGAGGTGGATGGTGGTGGTCAGGCCCCGGACCGCGTCCTCGAAGTCGAGGTGCAGCTCGGCCTCGAGGTCCTGGCCCCGGTGGGGACCGGTGCCCCGGCCCGCAGCCGAGCCGCCGCCCCGCCGGCCCCGGCCGAACAGGCCGCCGAGCATGTCGCCGATATCGCCCATGTCCTCGAACCGGAACCCGCCGGTGCCGCCCCCGCCCCCGGGCGCGCCACCGAACATGCCGCCCACGGGGCCGAGCTTGCGGACCTCGTCGTACTCCTTGCGCTTCTCGGGGTCGCCGATGACGTCGTAGGCCGCCGACACCTCCTTGAACCGCTCCTCGGCGCCCTTGTCGCCGGAGTTGGTGTCGGGGTGGTACTGGCGCGAGAGCTTCCGGTACGCGCTCTTGACGTCCTTCTGGGAGGCGGTGTCGCTCACCCCGAGGACCCGGTAGTAGTCCTTCTCGAACCACTCACGCTGCGGCGCCATCGCCTGCCCCCTAGTGGACCCTCGCGGAGATCACGTGGATGTGTCGCCGGGCGCCCACTAGTCGGTCACCTTCACCATCGCGGGCCGGATGACGCGTCCGCGCCACCGATAGCCCGGCCGCAGCACCTCGGCCACCACCTGGTCGCCCCCCTCGCCCGGCTCGTGCACGACGGCCTCGGCCTCGGCGGGGTCGAACGCCGCGCCCTTGGGGTCGAGGCGCTCGAGGCCCTCCTTGGACAGGGCCCCGTACAGGGCGGTCAGCACCGGCTCGACCTCGGACGCGCCGTGGGCCAGCGCGGCGTCGCACGAGTCGAGCACCGGCAGCAAGCCCTCGACGAACCGGCCGAGCGACGCCAGCACGGCGTCGTCCTGCCGCTTCTGGGCCTGCTTGCGGTAGTTCTCGAAGTCGGCCTGGGCCCGCCGGTAGGCGTCGAGGTACTGCTCGCGCTCGGCCAGCAGCAGCTCGAGGTCGACCTCGAGAGCGTCGGCGGCGGCCTGGAGCTCGGCCTGGGCGTCGTCGCCCTCGGCCACCGGCTCGGCCGCAGCCGCATCGGGGGCGTCCGGGGCCGCGCCGTCCGCACCGGGGGCGTCGGTGGCCGCAGTGGCCTCGGCGGCCTCGGCGGCGGCCTCGGCCCCCGCGTCGGTGCCGTCGGCGGCGGCCTCGGTGCTGTCGGCCGCCTCGTCGGGGCCGGGCGGGGCCGCGCCGTCCCCGCCGGCGGGCGGGGTCGGCGCGTCGGCCGCGTCGGACCGGCGGGGCGCGTCGGTCATCGCTGGTCCTCGTCGTCGACGATCTCGGCGTCGACGACCTCGTCGTCGGCGGGCTGGCTGGCGCCGGCGCCGTCGGGACCGGGACCGCCACCCGCCGCCGCGCTCTCGGCCGACGCGGCCTCGTACAGCTTCTGGGTGAAGGTCTGGCTGGCCGACATCAGCGCGTCGGTGGCGTTGCGGATGGCCTCGACGTCGCTGCCGCCCAGCGCCGACTTGAGGCCGGCCAGTTTGTCCTCGACCGCCGACTTCTCGTCGCCCGAGATCTTGTCGCCCTGCTCCTTGAGCAGCTTCTCGGTCTGGTAGACGAGCGTGTCGGCCTGGTTGCGGACCTCGGCCTCCTCGCGGCGGCGGCGGTCCTCCTCGGCGTGGGACTCGGCGTCGCGCACCATGCGGTCGATGTCGTCCTTGGCCAGCGACGACTGGCCGGTGATCGTCATCGACTGCTCCTTGTTGGTGGCCCGGTCCTTGGCGGCCACGTGGACGATGCCGTTGGCGTCGATGTCGAAGGTGACCTCGATCTGCGGCACGCCCCGGGGGGCCGGGGGCAGGTCGACCAGCTGGAACTTGCCGAGCGTCTTGTTGAACTGCGCCATCTCGCGCTCGCCCTGCAGCACGTGGATCTCGACCGACGGCTGCATGTCGTCGGCGGTCGTGAACACCTCGGTGCGGCGGGTGGGGATGGTGGTGTTGCGCTCGATGAGCTTGGTCATCACGCCGCCCTTGGTCTCGATGCCGAGCGACAGGGGGGTGACGTCCAGCAGCAGGACGTCCTTGACCTCGCCCTTCAGCACGCCGGCCTGGATGGCGGCGCCGACGGCCACGACCTCGTCGGGGTTGACGCCCTTGTGCGGCTCCTTGCCGGCGAGGCTCTGCACGAGGTCCTGCACGGCGGGCATGCGGGTCGAGCCGCCGACCAGGATGACGTGGTCGATGTCGTCCATGGACAGGCCGGCGTCCTTGATGGCCTGCTCGAAGGGGCCACGGCACCGCTCGAGCAGGTCGGCCGTCAGATCCTGGAACTTGGCCCGGCTGAGCGACTCGTCGAGGTGCAGCGGGCCCTCGCTGGTGGCCGTGATGAATGGCAGGTTGATCTGCGTCTGCTGGACCTTCGGGATGCGGGTGCTGCCGCCCACCAGCACGACCTCGTGGATCTGGTCCGGGGACAGCCCGGCGTCCTTCAGGCACTGGCCGACCGGACCCATCGAGCGCTGAAGCAGGTCGCCGACGAGCACCACGTGCTCGATCTGGCCCTTGGTGAGGCCGGCGTCGGCGATGGCCTGCTCGAACGGCGAGCGGCAGCGCTCCAGCAGGTCCGCCGTCATCTCCTGGAACTTGGCGCGGCTGAGCGACTCGTCGAGG
>DASXRH010000326.1:0-4017 GCA_036506715.1 Acidimicrobiales bacterium | reverse complement strand
CGCAGAACGCCAGCCCGCCGGCCACCGCGAACCCGGCCCGCTCGTTGCCGCCGGTCAGCGAGACCACCGAGCCGATGATGGTGGCGCCGAACCCCTGCGACAGGTCGAAGAACACCGAGAAGGTGCCGACGGCGTGGCTGCGCTCCTCCTCGGGGGCGGCGGCCATGACCGCCGTGAACAGCGACGGGTACATCAGCGACATGCCGGCCCCGAGCGCGATGGCCGCCACCCAGATCGACGCCACCGAGCCCCATGCCGCGACCAGCAGGATGCCGACGGTCACACCACACAGTGCCAGCGTCGACCCCCGCTGCCACCCCAACCGGTCGGGGAGGCGGGCGCCGACGATCCGCACGATCAGCACCAGGCCGGCGTAGAGGCCGAACACCCCGCCCACGCTGGCCATGCCGATGTTCTCCGCGTACAGCGGCAGGAACGAGGCGAAGGCGGTGAAGGGGATGAGGCCGAGCAGCAGGATGAGCCCCGGCCACAGGGCGTCGGGCTGGAGGAAGCGCCGGTCGGCGACGTCGGACACGGTCTTGCCCCGAGGGATCCAGCAGCTGAACACCGTGGCCACGGCCGCGCACCCGCCCAGCACGAACCACACGGTGGTGAACCCGTGGGAGACCAGCGCCTCGCCCACCGGGGGACCCACGGCCAGGCCGCCGTAGAGGGCGACCGAGAAGTACGACGCCGCCTCGCCCCGGCGGTGGTCGGGCGCCAGGTCCTGGGCGGCCGTGGCCACCCCCACGAACACCGCCGCCTCGCCGGCCCCTGTCAGCAGCCGGGACAGCACCAGCATCCACAGGCTGGTGGACAGCGCGTACGACACGATCGACACGGCGACCACCGCGGTGCCGGCCACCGCCAGCACCCTGCGGCCCTTGGTGTCGCCGATGCGCCCCACCCACGGGCGCAGCAGCGCCGCCGACACCGCGTAGGCGCCCACACCGATGCCCACCTGGATGCCCCCGCCGCCCAGCTCGTCCTCGACGAAGCGGGGCACCGTGGGCAGCAGCGCGCCCATCGCGAGGAAGTAGGCGAACGAGGCCAGCATGACGACGGCGAACTGCGGGGACAGCAGGCTGCGCTCGTCGTCGTCCAGCGGCTGCGGGGGAACGTCACAGTGCACGACCGTGCTTGCCTAGCACCCGTACGTCGGCGATCACCACCCCGGTCGACCGGGAGGTCAGGCCTCCGCCAGGACCAGCCAGCGCACCGCCAGAGGCGGCAGCGTGAGCACGACCGAGTCGGGCTGGCCCTGCCACGGGGTGCCGTCGGCGGTCACCTCGGGCTGGCCGACGCCGCTGCCGCCCCACCGCTCGTCGTCGGTGTTGAGCACGTCGACCCACCGCCCGCCGGTGGGCAGGCCCAAGCGGTAGCCGTGGCGGGGCACCGGGGTGAGGTTGGCCACGCACGCCACCACGCCCTCGCGGCCGCCGGCGCCCGCCGCCGCCACGCCCCCCGGCCCGGTGCGCAGGAACGCGTACACCGAGTTGACCCGGTCGTCCGCGTCGAGCCACGTGAACCCGGCCGGCACCGTGTCGGCCGACCACAGGGCCGGGTGGGCGGCCTCGAGCCGGTTCAGCTCCCGCAGCAGGTCGCGCACGCCCCGGTGCCGGGGGTCGTCGAGCAGGAACCAGTCGATCTCCCGGTCGTGGCTCCACTCGCGCTCCTGGGCCAGCTCGGCCCCCATGAACAGGAGCTGCTTGCCCGGGTGCGACCACGTCCAGGCGTAGAGGGCCCGCAGGTTGGCGAAGCGCTGCCACTGGTCGCCCGGCATCTTGCCCAGCAGCGACCCCTTGAGGTGGACCACCTCGTCGTGGCTGAGCGGCAGGACGAAGTTCTCGCTCCAGGCGTACGTCAGCCCGAACGTGAGCTGGTCGTGGTGCCACTGGCGGTGCACCGGGTTGGTCGAGAAGTACGCCAGCGTGTCGTGCATCCAGCCCATGTTCCACTTCTGGCTGAACCCCAGGCCGCCGGTTTCGACCGGCCGGGACACGCCGCCCCATGCCGTCGACTCCTCGGCGATGGTGAGCGCCCCGGGCACGTCGCGGTGCAGGACCGTGTTGAGCTCCTGCAGGAACGCGATCGCCTCGAGGTTCTCGCGCCCGCCCAGCCGGTTGGGCACCCACTCGCCCTCGCGCCGCGAGTAGTCGAGGTAGAGCATCGAGGCCACGGCGTCGACCCGCAGGCCGTCGACGTGCATCTCCTCCAGCCAGTAGCGGGCGCTGGCCACCAGGAAGTTGCGCACCTCGTTGCGCCCGAAGTTGAAGACCAGCGTGCCCCAATCGGGGTGCTCGCCCTGGCGGGGGTCGTCGTGCTCGTAGAGCGCGGTGCCGTCGAAGCGGGCCAGCGCCCACTCGTCCCGGGGGAAGTGGGCCGGCACCCAGTCGACGATGACGCCGACGCCCCGGCGGTGCAGGTGGTCGACGAGGTCGCGGAAGCCGTCGGGGTCGCCGAAGCGGGCCGTGGGGGCGAAGTAGCTGGTGACCTGGTAGCCCCACGAGGGCACGTAGGGATGCTCGGTGGGGGGCAGCAGCTCGACGTGGGTGAAGCCGAGGTCGGCGACGTGGTCGGCCAGCCGCTCGGCCAGCTCGCGGTAGCCGAGGCTGCGGCCGTCGGCGTGGCGCATCCACGAGCCCAGGTGGACCTCGTAGACGGCCATGCGCTGGTCCCATGGCCGGCTGGTGGCCCGGGCCAGCATCCAGTCGTCGTCGCCCCACGCGTAGGCCGACCGGTGGATGACGCTGGCGTTGGCCGGGGGCACCTCCGTGGCCCGGGCGAAGGGGTCGGCCTTCAGCCGCGTGACCCCGTCGGCCCCCACCACCTCGAACTTGTAGCGCTGCCCGGGCTCGGCCTCGGGCACGAAGATCTCCCACACCCCCGACGAGCCGATGGCCCGCATGGGGTGGACCCGGCCGTCCCAGCCGTTCCAGTCGCCCACCACCCGCACGGCCCGGGCCGATGGCGCCCAGACGCCGAAGGCCGTGCCCTCGCTGCCCTGGTGGACCCGCGGGTCTGCCCCCAGCACCTGCCACAGCCGGTCGTGGCGGCCCTCGCCCAGCAGGTGGACGTCGAGGTCGCCGAGCGTGGGCCAGAACGGCCAGGGGTCGACGACCGTGTGCTCGCCGCCGCCGTCCCACCCGAACGTGACCCGGTAGCCGGGGTCGGGCGCCTTGTCGACCAGCACCTCGAACACGCCGGCATCGTGGACCCGGCGCATGGGGCGGCCGTCGAGCGTCGCCGTGGCCGCCCCCGGTCGCCAGGTGCGCACGACGGTCTGGCCGCCCTCGGTGTGGACGCCCAGCACCCGGTGGGGGTCGCGGCAGGTGCCGTCGGCCAGGGCGGCGTAGGGCGCCTGCTCGCGAGGGCGGACCGTCACGGGATCAGCGACAGCGCCCGCCGCACGGCGGAGGTCGGGATGTCCACCCAGTCGGGGCGGTGGGCCAGCTCGTAGATGACCTCGTAGACGGCCTTGTCCAGCTCGAAGGCGCGCAGCAACCGGGCCCGGTCCTCGGGCGATCGCGGCAGCAGCCGGTCGATGCCGGGCACCGCCTGGTAGCTGTGCCAGTAGGCGTCGACGGCCCGGGCCTCCCACGCCTCGGACAGCGTGACCAGCTCGGGGTCGACGTCGCGGCCGCGCTCGACCAGCGCCGTGCGGGCCGCGTAGTGGAACGAGCGGACCATGCCGGCCACGTCGCGCAGGGGCGAGGCCGCCACCTGGCGCTCGGCCACCGGCCGCACGGGCTCGCCCTCGAAGTCGAGCACGAACCACCCGGTGTCGGCCAGCAGGAACTGGCCCAGGTGGAGGTCGCCGTGGATGCGGAACGACGGTCCCGGGTCGTCCACGTCGACCAGCCGGGCGAGCAGGGCGGCCACCGCCTCCGTCGCGATCAGCTCGCGGCGGACCTCGACCGGGCCGGCGGGGACCCGGTCGAGCTGGGACCGGAAGCCGGCCAGCCACGCCCGGGGGTCGGCGGGGCCGGTGCCGAACGCATCGGCCAGCGCCAGGTG
>DASXRH010000325.1:0-3764 GCA_036506715.1 Acidimicrobiales bacterium | reverse complement strand
CGGGGCACCCCGGCCTTGACCAGCCGGGGCCGGGGCGGATCGCCGTGCAGCCGGGCCAGCGCCGTCGCGGAGGAGCTGTCGCCCTCGAACGGCACCCGCCCGCACAGCATCTCGTAGAGCACGACCCCGAGGCTGTAGAGGTCGGTGCGCCCGTCGATGTGCTTGGCCTCGACCTGCTCGGGCGCCAGGTACTTGGCGGTGCCGAGGAACGACCCCTCCTGGGTGAGGTCGGCCGACTCGGCCGCCTTGGCGATGCCGAAGTCACCCACCTTCACCCGGCCGTCCTGGGACAGCAGGATGTTGGCCGGCTTGATGTCGCGGTGCACCAGCCCGGCGGCGTGGGCCACCGACAGCGCCCCCGCCACCTGGGCGGCGATGTTGGCCGCCACCCACGGGTCGACCGCGCCCTCGTCGAGCCGGTGGCGGAGGGTCTGGCCCCGCACCAGCTCCATGACGATGGCCTCGACGCCGCCGTCGCTGCAGGTGTCGTACACGTTGACGATCGACGGGTGCGACAGCCGGGCCACGGCGATGGCCTCGTGCCGGAAGCGGGTGACGAACGTCTCGTCGGCTGCCAGGTGGTGGTGCAGGATCTTGACCGCGATGGCCCGCCGCAGGACCTCGTCGGTGCCCAGCCAGACCTGCGCCATGCCCCCCGACGCCAGCATCTCGTCGAGCCGGTAGCGGCCGCCCAGGAGCGCGCCAGCGGTGACGCCGGCGGCTTGCGACGGGCCGGAGGGGGGAGGCGTCACTGCCACGGTACGCCCACCGTAGCGAAGCGGCGACCCCGACGCGGGGTCAGGAATCGCGTCAGGTGGGCGACATCAGGCGGGGTCGAGCCACGCCAGGCCCATCACCCGGGGGCCGCCGTGGGTGCCGATCGTGGGCCCGATGGTGGTGACGCGCAGCTTGTCGGCGGGGTAGCGGGGGGCGAGCAGGGCCACCATCTGGTCGACGTCGGGGGCCATGCCGTGCGCCACGGTCAGCTCCTCGACCTCGGGCAGGGCGAAGATCCGGTCGCGCAGCCAGTCGAGGGCCCGCCGCCGGGTGCGGGCCCGGCCCGCCTCCTCGACCTCACCGGACGAGATGTCGAGCAGCGGCTTGATGGACAGCAGCGACCCCAGCAGGGCCTGGGCGCCGCCGATGCGCCCGCCCTTCTTGAGGTTGTCGAGCGTGTCGAGCGCCCCGATGACGTGGGTGCGACCCACCATGCCCTCGACCAGCGCGACCACCTCGTCGGCGCCGGCCCCGCCGGCCGCGGCCTCGGCCGCCGCCCGCACCTGGGTGCCGAGCCCCGCGGTGATCGTGCGCGAGTCGATCACCCGGACGTCGAGGTCGTCGGCCACGGCCTTGGCCGCGTTCTGGGCCGACTGGATGGTGGCCGACAGGCCCGACGACAGGTTGATGCACACCACGGCGTCGGCCCCGGCATCGGCCTGGCGCCGGAACGCGGCCTCGAAGGCCCCCGGCGCCGGCGCCGCCGTCTCGGGCAGGTCGGCCGAGGAGGCCAGCTTCTCGTAGAACTGGGCGACCGACAGGTCGACGCCGTCGGTGTACTCCTCGTCGCCGAACCGGATCGACAGCGGCACCACCTCGAGCCCCAGCCGCTCGACCTCGTCGGCGGGGAGGTCGGCGGACGAGTCGGTGACGATGCGGACGGGCATGGTCGGCGACCCTAGTGCACCGCCCGCTCGCCCCGGCCGAGAGTCTGCTGGTGGCGGGCCATGTGGGCCGGTCGGTAGGCGGCGTCGACCTCGGCCTCGCCGCCCGTCCCGGCCCCGGGGTCGCCGGGCTCCGGGGGGCCGCCGCCGGTGCTGCCGGCCGGCACCAGGTGGCGCGAGCGGCGGCCGTTGCGCCAGTTGCGCAGCCACCACACGGCGAGGAACAGCCCGGCGCCGATCGACAGCGCGAAGCCCACGCCCGAGATGGCGGTCGAGCGCACGTCGAACGTCGACTGGTCGAGCACGACCGACCCGTCGCCGCTCGTGACCAAGACGTTCATCGTGAACGCGCCCGACGTCCGCACCCGGACCGGGACGTCGAGGCGGGTGGTCCCGGGGGCGAGGTCGACGGCGATGTCGGCGCCGTCGGGGAACTCGAGCTGGTCGCTGTCGAGCCGGACGAAGACGCTGAGCTGGCGGTCGGTGTCGTTGGTGACGTTGACCGGGATGGTGCTCGACCGCGCCGTCAGCGTGATGCGGAACTGCTCGGGCAGGGTCACGGCCCCGCTGACGGTGTCGAGCGCGCCGGCCACCCGGTCGATGTAGTCGTCGCGCCGGCCGTCGGGGGTGGCGGCGCCGGTGCTGACCAGCAGCGCCCTCCGCAGGTCCGCCTGCTGGGCGGCGTCGCCCACCAGCGACCCGAGGCCGTCGATGTCGCGGCGGGCCGCCCGCAGCGACGGCGCGATGCCGGCGAGGTCGTGGGTGACCTGGTGGGGGGCGACGTCGACCGTGGTGCGGTGGCCGTCGCCGGCGGCCAGGTCCGTGAACAGCTGGTCGAGCGGCACGGCCCGGACCGCCTGGCCGTCGGTGAGGCCGGCGAGCGCCACCGCCACCACCGCCGGGTCGATGGGGTCGTCGGCGTCGAGGCGGACGGCGACACCGCGGGCGTTGGCCGGGGCCTCGAGCCAGGTCATCGCCAGCTCGGCCAGGAACCGGTGGGCGCCGAGCACGCCCTCGTCGCCGGTCAGGTGCGCGGCCAGCGCCGTGTCGCTCACCATGGCCAGCGGGCCGTCGCCGCCGAGTCGGACCGGGGTCTGGGGCACCGCGGCGTCGGCGGACCCCTCGCCGATCGCGGTGGGGGGGACCAGTGCCCGGTCGTAGCCGAGCCCCACAGCCGTGCGGGCGGCGTCGGCGCCGAGGGTCGGGCCGGACAGCCAGATGCCGCCGACGGGGTCGGTGCCGAGCGTGGCCTGCAGCGCCTCTGTCCCCGTGCGGACCTGGGTGCCGGCCTCGGTGCTCAGCCCGGCCTGGCGCAGGGCGTCGAGGTCGACGTCGACGTAGGGGCGGGCCAGCGGTCGCCGGCCCAGGGCGTCGGCCCGCAGGGCGTCGAGGATGCCGGTGCCGACGTCGCCGTCGGCACCGGCCAGGCCGTCGATGGTCTCGGGCTGCGGCGCGACCGTGAGGGGGACCTTGGGCGTCTCGCCCAGTAGCTCGACCCGCTCGCGGACCCGTCCCAGCGTGGCGTCGTCCAGCACGGTGCTGCCGTCGGGCTGGAGGGCGGGCGGGCCGCCGATGTCGACGACCACCGCGACGTCGAGCGGCGGGAACTCGGGCGTGGCCCCGGTCAGCAGGTCGAGGTAGGTGACGAAGGTGTCGAGCTCGGTGCCATCGGCCGCCAGCAGCTGGACCTCCACCGGGTAGACGCCCCGGCCCGGCAGGCGCACGCCGCCCTCGCCCACCGCGAAGCCGGTGGTGACCACCCCACCCGGGCCGGGGGGCAGGCCGGCGAGCGGCTGGCGGTCGCCCGCGCTCACGACGTCGCCGAGGCGGCCGTCGAGGGAGCGCTGGAAGGCCCGCCGCGACCCCAGCGGGTCATGGACCACGAGGCGCAGCGCGGCGTCGGCGGGGGCGTCGGTCACCCGAAGCCGGACGTCGAACCGCTCGCCGGGGCGCAGCCACGACGGCTGGCCCACCAGCTCGACCGACGGCTCGCGGGCGGCCTGGGCGCCGGCCGGCGCCGGGGTTGCGCCCAGCACGGCCACGACGGCGGCGGCCAGCACGGCTGCGACCGCCCCGACGCGCCGGGGGGCCGCCCGCCGCGTC
>DASXRH010000324.1:0-3862 GCA_036506715.1 Acidimicrobiales bacterium | reverse complement strand
CAGCAGTGGATCTCGCGATGACCACGGGAACGCGTGGGAGCGTCTGACCCAATCCCGCCCGGTTGACGGAGATGTTTGTCTGGCCCTCCGCATAATGGAGTGTCACCGGTACGGGAGGCGTCTCGACCGCCAACCGGACCGTGTCGACCAGCTGATCCACGAAGTGCGTGGTGTAGATGTCGACCTCTGCGATGTCGCTCGGTTGCAGGTTGTAGGTCACGTGCGCATTCAGGTGGTCGTCGGCTCCGATACAGGGTCCGGAGTGGGTGTGGCTCGCGGCCATCATGAAGTCGGCCGTGTTGCCGATGAGCTGATCCTCGACGACGACGCGCCGCCGTACCTCGTCGTGCACGCTGCGGGGAATCACGGCAACATCGACCCGGAGGAGCGCGTTCGGAAATCCGTCGTCCCAGATGACGGCGCATTGCGCCCGCAGTGACCGCGCCCTCGCCCACGTGCCACCGGTACCGCGCGGGCCCCAGCCGTATCCGGCCATCCAGCCACTCGCGTCACCGGGACGGGGAGTGACGTCGAGAGTGTGCACGCCGATCGCGAGGGATGAGCCGCCCCCGCCCGTCACCGGCGTGTTGAACGTCGGGGCGACTGCCCCAGGCCCTCCCTCGCGCAGATTCACGTCCCGCACCTCCCGCGATGCAGCACAGAAAGTAGGCCGAACGATACAGCCGATCAGATCTCCTGTACATGGCCGACTCAGGTTCGACCGACCTCGCGGCCTCGCCGGGCTCGCGCCCGGTCTGATTAGGGTGTGCGGGAAAGCAGTGCCGGTGTGACCGTGGAGGCCCGATGCGTTCCCCCAAGGACTTCTTCCGCCCCCTGGCGGTCGGTGCGCCCGACCCGGTGCGGGAGATCCCCTTCCCGCCCTCGCGGATGATCCACTTCTTCCCGGCGTCCAACCCGAAGATGGTCGCCAAGGTGCCCGACATGGCACCGAGGGTGGACATCCTGCTGGCCAACCTCGAGGACGGCGTGCCCGCCGCCGACAAGGAGGCCGCCCGGGCCGGGCTGGTCGAGGTGGGCCGGGCGTGGGACACCGGGGTCGGCACCCAGCTGTGGACCCGGGTCAACAGCCTCGACTCGCCGTGGGCGCTCGACGACATCACGGCCGCCGTCACCGAGGTCGGCGGCAAGCTCGACGTCATCATGATCCCCAAGGTCGAGGGCCCCGAGGACATCCACTACGTCGACCGCCTGGTGGCCCAGCTCGAGGCCCGGGCCGGCCTCACCCGGCCGCTGCTGCTGCACGCCATCCTCGAGACGGCCCGGGGCGTGGCCAACGTCGAGGACATCTGCGCCGCCAGCCCCCGCATGCAAGGCCTGTCGCTGGGCCCGGCCGACCTGGCCGCCAGCCGGCGCATGAAGACCACCCGGGTGGGCGGCGGCCACCCCGGCTACCTGGTGCGCCAGGACCCCCCGGGCGGCGACATCGAGGCCGACCGGCCGATCTACCAGCAGGACCTGTGGCACTACACCATCGCCCGCATGGTCGACGCCTGCGCGTCGAACGGGATCCTGCCCTTCTACGGACCCTTCGGCGACATCAAGGACACCGTGGCCTGCGAGGACCAGTTCCGCAACGCGTTCCTGCTCGGCTGCGTCGGCGCCTGGAGCCTCCACCCGGTCCAGATCGACATCGCCCGCCGGGTGTTCTCGCCCTCGCCGGCCGACGTGCGCCACGCCCGCCGGGTCATCGAGGCGATGGGCGACGGGACCGGCGCCGTCATGCTCGACGGCAAGATGGAGGACGACGCCTCGGTCAAGCAGTGCCGGGTCATGGTCGAGCTGGCCGAGGCGCTGGCCGCCAAGGACCCCGAGCTGGCCAAGTCCTACGCCGCCGACGCCGACGCGGAGTGACGATGACCGACGCCACCGCCCTCCGCCCCCGCCGCTCGGTGCTGTACATGCCGGGCGCCAACGAGCGGGCCCTCGAGAAGGCCGAGACCCTCCCCGCCGACGCCCTCATCCTCGACCTCGAGGACGCCGTGGCCCCCGAGGCCAAGGCCACCGCCCGCGACCGGGTGTGCGCCGCCGCGGGGTCGGGCCGCTACGGACGCCGCGAGGTCGCCATCCGGGTCAACGGGCTCGGCACCCCGTGGCACGACGACGACATCCGGGCCGTGGCCGCCGCCGGGCCGGCCGCCGTGGTCGTGCCCAAGGTCGACTCGGCCGACGCCGTCCACGCCATCGAGAAGGCGCTGGAGGCGGGCGGCGCCCCCGACCACACGGCGATCTGGGCCATGGTCGAGACCCCGGTCGCGATGCTCCACGCCGAGGAGGTCGGCCGGGCCTCCGACCGGCTGACCGTGCTGGTCATGGGCACCAACGACCTGGCCAAGGAGCTGCAGGCCGAGCACGTGCCCGGCCGCCAGCCGCTGCTGGCCGGCCTGGGGCTGGCGCTGCTGGCCGCCCGGGCCACGGGCAAGGTCATCCTCGACGGCGTCTACAACGACATCACCGACGCCGAGGGGTTCGAGGCCGAGTGCGTCCAGGGCCGGCAGATGGGCTTCGACGGCAAGACGCTCATCCACCCGAGCCAGCTCGAGCCGTGCAACCGGGTGTTCGCCCCCACGGCCGACGAGGTCGAGCGGGCGGGCCGGATCATCGCCGCCTTCGAGGAGGCCGAGGCCGAGGGCCGGGGCGTGGTCACCGTCGACGGCCGCATGGTCGAGAACCTCCATGTCGATCAGGCCCGGCGCACTCTGGCGCTCATCGCGGCGATCGACGCGCTGGGCGCGTCGTGAATCGGGCCGTGCGCGAGGTGGGGGTCCGGCCGCAGTAGCGTCTCCCGGGTGGTGCTGGCCGCAGAGTCTCTTGGGGAGACCAGTCGCCCGGACCGAAGGCGCCGCCCGCTCGACGTGTGGTGGCGCCCGCTGGTGGTCTACGCGGGTGTGCTCGCCGTCCTGCTCGTGCTCAGCTGGCAGGTGGTCCAGCGCGTCGCGCTGCGGGCCGACGCATTGCCCCCGATCGGGTTCCCGGGCGAGTGGTTCTGGGGCGGCTGGTTCCGCTGGGACGGCGGCTGGTACGTCGGCATCGCCGACGGCGGCTACGGCTACACGAAGGGCCAGCAGTCGTCGATCGCCTTCTTCCCCGGCTACCCGCTCTCCATCCGGGCGGTCAGCCACCTGACCCACAACACGGTGCTGGCCGGCATCGCCATCACCATCGCCTGTGGCACCGCCTCGTTCGTGGCCTTCCACCGCTGGCTGCGCGACCGGCTCGAGCCCCGGGCGGCGCTGACGGCGCTGCTGTGCCTCGCTCTCTACCCCTACGCCTACTACGTGTACGGCGCGGTCTACGGCGATGCCCTGTTCCTGCTGTGCGCCCTGCTGGCCTTCCTGGCCTTCGAGCGCGACCACATGGTTCTGGCCGGGCTGGCGGGCGCGGCGGCCACCGCCACTCGCCTGGTCGGGGTGGCCGTGGTGGTGGGGCTGGTCGTCGGGGTGCTGGAACGACGGCGGGTCGTCGACCCGGTGGCCGGCAGCCCGTGGAGGGCCCGGTTCGAGCTGGGCCGGCTGCGGCCGGGCGACGCCGGCGTGCTGCTGTCCATCGGCGGGTTGGCCGCGTGGTCGGCCTTCCTGTGGAGGCGATGGGGCGACCCGCTCGCCTTCTCGACCGTGCAGACGGCCTGGGGGCAGGGATCCGGCATCGTGACCTGGGCCAAGCGCGACTGGATCGCGTCGGTGGTCCGCCGGCCCACCGAGCTGTTCACGGTGGGGCTGGTCATCCAGGCGGCGCTGGCGGCGCTGGTGCTGCTGTGCGTGCCCGCTATCGCCCGCCGGTTCGGCTGGCGCTACGGCGCCTACACCGCCCTCATCGTCGCGATCCCGGCCGTCGGCAGCCAGGA
>DASXRH010000323.1:0-2869 GCA_036506715.1 Acidimicrobiales bacterium | reverse complement strand
CCGAGCCCCGGGCGTAGAGCTCGAGGCACACGGCCCGCACCTCGGCGGCCAGCGACTCGCCCACCAGGTCGGCCGCCTGCGTCAGCGAGATGTTCTCGTCGTGGCCCTCGCTGGCCTTGGTGGACGGGGTGAACACCGGCTCGGGCAACCGCTGGGACTCGACCAGCCCCTCGGGCAGCCGGGTGCCGTGCATGGTGCCGGTCCTGCGGTACTCCTTCCACGCCGAGCCCGTGATGTAGCCCCGCACGATGCACTCGATGGGCAGCATGGCGGCCCGCCGGGTGAGCATGAACCGGCCGGCGAGGTCGGCGGCCGCGGCCGCCTCCCGCACCGCGGGCGGCAGGTCGGCGACGTCGGTGGAGAGCAGGTGGCCGGGCAGCATGTCGGCCAGCTCGTCGAACCAGAACGCCGACATGGCGGTGAGCACCCGGCCCTTGTCGGGGATCGGCTCGGCCATGACGACGTCGAAGGCCGAGATGCGGTCGCTGGTGACCATCAGCAGCCGCTCGTCGTCGACGGCGTAGATGTCGCGGACCTTGCCGGAGTGGACGTGCGGCAGTCCGAGATCGGCCATGGGATGTCCTCCGGGGGACGGCGGAAGGGTCGGGGGCGCCTCGACCCAGGCTATGCGGGGCTCGGCGGGCTGCGGTGCATCCGGCGGGGCCCACGGGCCCGGGTCACAGGATGGGCTCGGGGCGGTAGCGGGCGGCCTCGGGGTGGGCGGCGGCGACGGCCTCGACCTGGGCCACGAAGGCCGCCACCTGGTGGGGTGCGGTGCCCACGAACCCCACCCTGTCGGCCAGCACGGCGTCGATCTCGGCCCGGTCGAGGCCCAACCGGGCGTCGCCCGCCAGCCGGTCGACCAGGTCGTTGCCGGCCGCCCCCTCGCGCAGCGCGAGGGCGACGGCGACGGCGTGGGCCTTGATCGCCTCGTGGGCCTGCTCGCGCCCGACACCCCGGCGCACGGCCGCCACCAGGACCTTGGTGGTGGCGAGGAAGGGCAGGTAGCGGTCGAGCTCGCGAGCCACGACGGCCGGGTAGGCGCCGAACCCGTCGAGCACGGCCAGGAACGTCTCGAACAGGCCGTCGGTGGCGAGGAAGGCGCCGGGCAGGGCCACCCGCCGCACGACCGAGCAGGACACGTCGCCCTCGTTCCACTGGTCGCCGACCAGCTCGGACACCATCGACAAGTGGCCCCGCACCACCACGGCCAGCCCGTTGACCCGCTCGCACGACCGGGTGTTCATCTTGTGGGGCATGGCCGAGCTGCCCACCTGGCCCGGGGCGAACCCCTCGGTCACCAGCTCGTGCCCGGCCATCAGCCGGATGGTGGTGGCCAGGCTGGACGGCCCGGCCGTGGCCTGGACCAGGGCCGCCACCACGTCGAAGTCGAGGGAGCGCGGGTAGACCTGCCCGACGTTGGTGAGCGCGGCGGTGAAGCCGAGGTGGGCGAGCACCGCCTGCTCCAGCCGGTCGACCCCCTCGGGGTCGCCGAGCAGGTCGAGCTGGTCCTGCTGGGTGCCAACCGGGCCCTTGATGCCCCGCAGCGGGTAGCGGGCCAGCAGCTCGTCGAGCCGCCGGTAGGCGACCAGCAGCTCCTCGCCGGCGTTGGCGAACCGCTTGCCGAGGGTGGTGGCCTGGGCGGCGACGTTGTGGCTGCGGCCGGCCATGACCAGGGTGGCGTGCTCGGCCGCCCGCTCGGCCAGCCGGACCAGGGCCGTGACCATGCGGTCGCGCACCAGCTCGAGGGCCCGGCGGATCTGGAGCTGCTCGACGTTCTCGGTGAGGTCGCGGGAGGTCATGCCCATGTGGGCCACCTCGTGGCCGGCCAGCGCGGAGAACTCCTCCAGCCGGGCCTTGACGTCGTGGCGGGTGACGCGCTCGCGGGCCTCGATGGCCTCGAGGTCGACGGCGTCGATCACGGCCCGGTAGTCGGCGATGGCCTCGGCCGGGATGTCGACCCCCAGGTCGCGCTGAGCGCTCATGACCGCCACCCACAGCTCGCGCTCGAGGCGGACCTTGCGCTCGGGCGACCACAGCTCGACCATCGGCTCGCTGGCGTACCGGGCCGCCAGCACGTCGGGCAGGAGGGGCTTCACCCACCCATTGTCGCGGGTCGGCGTCCACTACCCCGCTCAGTCGGTGACGTCGGGACCCACGTTGGTGCGGATCACGTTGCTGGGGTCGCCCAGGTTGACGATGCTGGCGACCCGCTGGTCGTCGAAGGCGTTGCCGGTGACGATGTTGTGGTGGGGCACCACGTTGTTGGGGCCGATCGACGCGGCCTGGAGGACGACCAGGCCGTACTGCTGGGGCCGGCAGAAGTCGAGCGCGCCGCCCTCCTGGGTGACGTCGTGGCACCAGTTGCCGAACGTGTTGCCGCTGATCGTGTTGGCCCACCCGCTGCGCAGGCGCAGGCCGGCCCGCTCCAGCACCGGCACCGAGCCGTCGACCCGGGCGCCGTTGGTGTGGATGCTGTTGCCGACGATCTGGTTCTGGAACGAGTTCCAGTCGACGACCACACCCTCTCGGCAGTGCTCGTCGACCCGGTTGCCGACGATCTGGCACTGGTGGCAGCCCTGCATCACGATGCCCTGGTAGCTGTTGAACACGAAGTTGTTCTCGACGTTCACGCCGCCGCACACGCTCATGAGCACGGCGGCGCCGTGGGCGGCGATCTGGTTCATGGTGACGATCGAGTCCGCGCAGGACTCGAGCCACAGGCCGTGGCTGCGGTCGGGGGCCCACGGCGACTGGCTGGCCTGGATCCAGTTGTTGGTGAACATGTTGGTGCCGCCGCGGATGCGCACGGCCGCCCTGCCGCCCCGGAAGACGTGGCAGCCGTCGACCAGCGCCCGGGAGCCCTGGA
>DASXRH010000322.1:0-9573 GCA_036506715.1 Acidimicrobiales bacterium | reverse complement strand
CACAGCCTGTTCGCCGACCAGCCGCTGCGGGTGGTCGCGGGCACCCGGGTCCGCTTCGTGATCGTCAACGGCGACCCGATCGCCCACGAGTTCATCGTGGGCGGGCCCGCGGTCCACGCCCGCCACCAGGCCGGCACCGAGGCCAGCCACCCGTCGATCCCCGGCGAGGTGTCGGTGCCGCCCAACGGCACCGCGGTGACCACCTACCGCTTCACCGAGCCCGGCCCGGTCGAGTACGCCTGCCACCTGCCCGGCCACTACGCGTACGGCATGCACGGCACGGTGGACGTGGTCCCGGCCGACTGACCCCGGCGGTCCGGGGCCCGCCTACGGTGGCGGGCATGGACAGCGAGGGGACGCACCGGGGGCGGGTCCTGTGGTCGCCGGCGGCCGACGCCGGCGACCGCACCCGCATCGGCCGCTACCTGCGGTGGCTGGCGGCCGAGCGGGGCCGGGCGTTCGCGCCCGACGACTACGACGGCCTGTGGCGCTGGTCGGTCGACGACCTCGACGGCTTCTGGCGCTCGATCTGGGACCACTTCGCCCTCGGGCCGGCGCCGGCCGTCGCCCTGGCCGACCCGGTCATGCCGGGGGCCCGCTGGTTCCCGGGCGTGACGCTCAACTACGCCGACCACGCCCTGCGGTCCGAGCCCGGTGGCCCCGCACTGATCGGGCTGTCGCAGTCCCGGCCCCGGGTCGAGCTGTCGATGGCCGACCTACGGGACCAGGTGGCCCGGTGCCGGGCCGGCCTCGTCCGCCTGGGCGTGGGCCGCGGCGACCGGGTGGCGGCCTACCTGCCCAACGTGCCCGAGACCGTGGTGGCGTTCCTGGCCACCGCCAGCCTGGGGGCGATCTGGTCGTCGTGCGCCCCCGAGTTCGGCACCCGCAGCGTGGTCGACCGCCTGCGCCAGATCGAGCCGGCGGTGCTGCTGGCCGTCGACGGCTACCGCTACGGCGCCAAGGCCGTGCCCCGCGACGCCGAGGTGGCGGCGGTCCGGGCCCAGCTTCCGTCGCTGCGGGCGGTGGTCACCGTGCCCTACCTCGACCCCGCCGCCCGCCTCCCCGACTCGCTGACCTGGGACGAGCTGCTCGCCGACGCCGGCGGCGGCACCGCCGCACCGGTGCCCTTCGACCACCCGCTCTACGTCCTGTACTCGTCGGGGACGACCGGGCTGCCCAAGGCCATCGTCCACGGCCACGGCGGCATCCTGGTCGAGCACACCAAGGTGCTGGCCCTCCACGGCGACCTCGGGCCCGGTGACCGGTTCTTCTGGTTCTCGACCACCGGCTGGATGATGTGGAACTTCCTGGTGTCGGGGCTGCTGGTGGGGGCGACGCCGGTCCTGTTCGACGGCGACCCCGGCCACCCCGACCTGGGCGCCCTGTGGCGGCTGGCGGGGGAGGAGGGCGTCACCTTCTTCGGCACCTCGGCCCCGTTCCTGCTGGCCTGCCGCAAGGCCGGCACCCGGCCGGCGGCCGAGGCCGACCTGGGCGCCCTGCGGGCCGTCGGCTCGACCGGCGCGCCGCTGCCGGCCGAGGGCTTCGAGTGGGTGTACGAGGCCGTGGGGCCCGACCTCCTGCTGTCGTCGATCAGCGGGGGCACCGACGTGTGCACCGCGTTCGTGGGCGGGTGCCCGCTGGTGCCCGTGCGGGCGGGCGAGATCTCGTGCCGCTACCTCGGCGCCCGGGTCGAGGCGGTCGACGAGGCCGGGCGCCCGCTGGTGGGGGAGCAGGGCGAGCTGGTCATCACCGCCCCCATGCCGTCGATGCCGGTGGGGTTCTGGGGCGACGACGACGGCCGCCGCTACCGGGACGCCTACTTCGCTGACCACCCGGGCGTGTGGACCCACGGCGACTGGATCACCGTGTTCCCCGACGGCGCCTGCGTGATCACCGGCCGGTCCGACGCCACGCTCAACCGGGGCGGGGTGCGCATGGGCACGGCCGAGCTCTACTCGGTGGTCGAGGCGCTGCCCGAGGTGGCCGACAGCCTGGTCGTCCACCTCGAGGACCCGGCCGGCGGGCCCGGCCGGCTGCTGCTGTTCGTGGTGGCCGCCCCCGGGTACGTGGTCGACGACGAGCTGCGGGGACGGCTGCGGGCCGCCCTGCGGGCGGAGCTGTCGCCCCGCCACGTGCCCGACGAGATCCACGGCGTGCCGGCGGTGCCCCGCACGCTGTCGGGCAAGAAGCTGGAGATCCCGGTCAAGCGCATCCTCGCCGGGGCCGAGCCCGACACGGCCGCCAGCCGGGGCAGCCTGGCCGATCCGGCCGCCCTCGACGTGTTCGGACGGTTCGTCACGCCTGCCGCGGGAGGCGCCCCGGGCGGCGGCTAGCGTGCCCCGGATGGCTGGGGGTGACGACGAGCGGGAACCCGGCGCGGCCTGGTCCCGCCGGCTGTCCCGGGCCGAGACGGCGTTCTGGTACGGGCTGGCCGGCGTCGGCTACGTGGGGCTCGCCACCTTCCACAAGTTCCTGCTCAACTGGGTGCTGGGCCCGGTGTGGCTGGTGGCCGTCGTGTGGTGCGGGCCCGCCCTGGTCGACCGGGTGACCCACCGGCGGCCGCCCCGCGAGGCCTCCGCCCCATGAGCTGGGGCGCCCACCAGTTCGAGATCTACGCCGTCCACGCCCACCTGCCGAAGAAGATGAAGGGCAGGGTCAGCTTCTTCGGCATCTGGCTCGGCGACTTCACCCCCGACTTCCTGTCCAAGTTCTGGGTGTACGGCATCACCATCGGCGGCACCCACTACGGGGCCAAGGTCCCGCAGCGCTGGCACCGGGGCTGGCCCGGCATGGGCTTCACCCACACCGTGTTCACCGGGCTGCTCATCGGCGCGCTCCTGTGGCTGTGGAAGCGCAACCGCGCCCTCACGGTCGGCTACGTGCTGGGCTACGCCGCCCATGCCCTCACCGACGTGAACGACAGCGTGGGCACGATGCTGCTGTTCCCGTTCTCGACGCTGAACTGGACGGTGAAGACGTGGTCGTACGCGGCCACGGTCCAGGGCGGCAAGTACCTCGACGCCGCCGCCTACTACAGCAGCCTCGGCCTGGTCATGGACCTGTTCTGGCTGGCGGTGGTGCTGTGGTCGTGGCGGGTGCTGACCCGCGAGTACTGGCGCACCCAGGTGGTGCCGGCCGACGCCCACGGCTGGGCGTGGCTGGGCCGGTACATGCCCGAGCGGGCGCTGCTGGCGTTGTACCGGGCAACCTTCTTCTACGGGCTGTGCCGCATGCTGGCCTGGTCGACGTGGTCGCACCTCGTGGCCCGGCCGGTGATCGACGGGGTGACCCACCACGGCTACCCGTACGACCTGTCGTGGACGGGCCCGTGGTGGATCGGCGCCCGGTCGCTGCCCCACGTGCCGGTCCTGCTGGTGCCCGTGGGGGTGGCGGTGCTGCTGGCGGGTGTCTACGCGCTGGCCAGCCGGCTGTGGGAGCCGATGGGCGAGGCCGAGCGGCGCGCCCGCGGTCACATCCTGGGGACCGGCACCGCCACGGGGACGGGCGCGGGCGCCATGGCCGACGCCAGCGCCACGGACACCAGCTGACGGCGGGGCGCCCGCCGGCCGGCCGCCTCGGCGGCCACCCGGGCGTCGGCGCCGGCCACCGCGTCGGCGCCGAGGACCGCCTCGGGGTCGAGGTCGAGGGTGCGCAGGAACGCGACCGTGCGGACGTCGCGGGCCACCGGGTCGGGCGGGGCCACGAGGCCGAGGTCGGCGAGCACCCGATGGGTCGGACCCTTGAGCAGGGCGGCCGTGACCAGCGCGTTGGCGGCGATTGCGTCGGTCTGCGTCAGGCAGTTCACGCACATCCAGCCGACGCTAGTGGGCGCGTCGGTGGGGCGCGCTGGCTCGATCGACCGTCAGCCCTCGGCCAGGACCAGCGGCGCCCGGCGCACGCCCGCGATCACCAGCGACATCGACCGCTCGACCGGCCCGGCCGGGGTGACCGAGACGAACCGGCCGGCCAGGGCGTCGAGCATGGCCCGCAGCTCGATGCGGGCCAGCGCCGCCCCCAGGCAGAAGTGGGGCCCCGACCCGAAGGCCACGTGGTGGTTGGGGGTGCGGGCGATGTCGAAGGCGCCGGCGGTGGGGCCGAACTCGGCCTCGTCCCGGTTGGCCGACAGGTAGTGGAGCACGACCGGGGCCCCGGCGGGGATGGTGCGACCGCCCGCCTCCACCTCCCGGGTGGTGGTGCGCATGAAGTAGACGACCGGGGTCGTCCACCGCAGCACCTCCTCGACCGCCGGATCGACCAGCCCCCGGTCGGCCCGGAGCCGGGCCCACTGGGCGGGGTCGTCGGCGAAGGCCACCAGCCCGCCGGACAGCGCGTTGCGGGTCGTCTCGTTCCCGGCCACCAGCAGCTGGACCAGGAACATGGCCAGCTCGGTGTCGTCGAGCCGGTCGCCGTCGACCTCGACGGTGGCCAGCAGGGAGATCACGTCGTCGCGGGGCTCGGCCCGGCGCTCGCCGGCGGTGGCCAGGAGATAGGTGACCATCTCGCCCATCAGCTCGACGATCCGCTCCTCGGGCCAGTCGGTGGCGCCGGGGATCGCGGCCTCGGACCACTCGTAGAACCGGGGCCAGTCGTCCTCGGGCACGCCCAGCAGGTCGCTGATCACCCGCAGCGGGAAGGGCACGGCCAGCTCGGCCACCACGTCGACCGGCTCGCCGGCCGGCAGGTCGGCCACGGCCCGGGCGGCCCGCTCGCGGATGGCCGCCTCCAGGGCCCGCATCACCGGCGGCGAGAAGGCCGGCTGCACCAGCTTGCGGTAGCGGGTGTGGGCCGGCGGGTCGGTGTGCATCATCGTCGGCGGGGTGTCGTAGGTGGTGCCGATCTCGCTGAGCAGGATGCCGCGGCCCGAGCAGAACGTCGCGGGGTCGCGGGCGGCCATGGTCACGTCGGCGTGGCGGGCCAGCACCCAGGCCCCGGGGTCGGCGGCGTAGGCCACCGGTGCCTCCGCGCGCAGCCGGGCCAGGTGGGGGAAGGGATCGCCGGCCAGGAAGCCCTCGTCGAGCACGGGGCCGATGAGCCCCGGATCGGTCGCGATGGTGCCCTCGGTGCTCACGTCCTCCCCCTCGTTCGCCGTCGGCGGCCGCCGGCTGACACGCTCGTCACTGTCGCCTGTGCCGAAGGCCCCGACCCGTGGCACCATATCTGACACGGTTTCAGATCTCAGCCGGGAGGGCTTGATGGAGACCAAGGACACGCTCTACATCGGCGGCGAGTGGGTGGCCCCGGCCACCTCCCAGACGATCGAGGTGATCAGCCCGACGACCGAGGAGGTCATCGCCCGGGTCCCCGAGGCGACCGAGGGCGACGTCGACAGGGCGGTCGAGGCGGCCGCGGCGGCGCTGGTCGGCCCCTACCCCCAGCTCAGCCCGGCCGAGCGGGCCGAGTACCTGCGCAAGCTGTCGCTGGCCATCCAGACCCGGTCGCAGGAGCTGGCCGAGACCATCACCGCCGAGATGGGCTCGCCGTCCAGCTGGGCGCTCATGGGCCAGGTCTTCAGCGCCTCGATGGTGCTCGACGGCTGGGCCGATCTCGCCGAGACGTTCCCGTTCGAGGAGATCCGCCCGGGCGCCCTCGGGCCCGTCCTGGTGCGCAAGGAGCCGGTGGGCGTGTCGGCCGGCATCATCCCCTGGAACGTGCCGCTGTTCATCGTCGCCCTCAAGCTGGGCGCGGCGCTGGCCGCCGGCTCGCCGATGATCCTCAAGCCGTCGCCCGAGACCCCGCTCGACAGTTACATCCTGGGCGAGATGCTCGACGAGATCGAGCTGCCCAACGGCATGGTGTCGATCCTCCCCGCCGGCCGTGAGGTGGGCGAGTACCTGGTCCGCCACCGGGGCGTCGACAAGGTGGGCTTCACCGGCTCGACCGCCGCCGGCCGCAAGGTGGGCGCCATCTGCGGCGAGCTGCTCAAGCGGTGCACCCTCGAGCTGGGCGGCAAGTCGGCGGCGATCATCCTCGAGGACGCCGACCTGTCCGCCTCGATCCCGCTGCTCATGCCCAACTCGCTCATGAACAACGGCGAGGCGTGCGTGGCCCAGACCCGCATCCTCGCCCCCCGCGCCCGCTACGACGAGGTGGTCGACGCCATCGCCGAGGCCGTCAAGGGCCACACCGTCGGCGACCCTGCCGACCCGTCGGTCGCCATCGGCCCGCTCGTTGCCGAGCGCCAGCGGGCCCGGGTGCTGGGCTACATCGACAAGGGCAAGGCCGAGGGTGCCCGCCTCGTCGTCGGGGGCGGCCGCCCCGCCGGCCTCGACAAGGGCTGGTTCGTCGAGCCCACGCTCTTCACCGACGTCGACAACTCGATGACCATCGCCCAGGAGGAGATCTTCGGGCCGGTGCTGTCGATCATCGGCTACGACGACCCCGCGGACGCCGTGAAGATCGCCAACGACAGCGACTACGGCCTGTCGGGCTCGGTCTGGACCACCGACGTCGAGGCGGGCATCGACGTGGCCCGCCAGGTCCGCACCGGCACCTACGGCATCAACCAGTACGGCACCCTCGACATGCGCACCCCGTTCGGCGGGTTCAAGGCCTCGGGCGTGGGCCGCGAGCTGGGCCCCGAGGGGCTGTCCGCCTACCTGGAGACCAAGTCGATCGTCCTGCCGGGCGACTACACCGCGCCGTCCTGACGGCCGGCCGGGCCGCTGCGCCGTTTTGACCCGGGCCGGGGCGCCGTCGACGATGGCGGCGTGCGCTCCCGGCCCCTGGTCCTCGCGCTCGCGGCGGCGCTCGCCGCCGTGCTGCTGCTGACGCCGGCCGCGGCCGGCGCGGTCGCGGGCGGGGGAGGCCAGGGCGGGGGCGACGACGGGCGGGGGGCCGACACCACCGACGTCACCCCCGTTCCCAACCAGCACATCATCCCCCGGCCGGACTCGGGCCGCGCCCCCACCGACGCCGGCGACCGGGGCGGGGGGCTGCAGATCCTGGTGTTCGTGGCCCTGGTGGCCGGGGTGGGCACCATCGCGGCGCTGTCGCTGCGCGACATGCGCCGGTCGCGGGCCCGCGCCGGCACGGACGCCGGCGCCGGGCCTCACGCCAGCGGGCCGTAGTCCTCGCAGCCGACGTAGCCGTCGAACACGCCGGTGCGCAGCGCCTCGGTGCGCACGAACGCGGAGCGGCCCTCGCCGTCGATGGCGCCGCCGAACTGCAGGAACCCGATGATCGCCTCGTCGAGGTCGCCGGCCGAGATCTGCAGCTGTGAGTCGGGGGTCACGTCCTCGACGCCCGGGAACGTCGACGCCGCCCACACCCCGGTCAGGCAGTCGGCCTGGAGGTCGGCGTCGTCGGCGCCGGCCACGCCCAGCTGGGCCTGGGCGTCGAGCGCCCACAGCTGGCCCAGCTCGCTCGCCACCGCGAAGTCGCCGATGGTGTTGAGGTCCTCGATCAGGCCGGGCCGGTCGACCGCCACGATGTTCTCGGCCTGGCAGTACACGGCGATGCCCTCGAGCTCGCGCCCCGACAGGCGGTCGCCGCCGCACTCGACCTCGTCGCGGGCGGGGTCGACCATGACCAGGTCCACGACCGGGGACCAGTCCTGGCCCAGCTCGTCGAACAGCCAGCCGTAGAACTCGTTGAGGTCGGTCTCGGCCAGCGTGAGCAGGCCCTCCTCGCCGGGCTGGTCGTCGAGGTGGAGGTTGCCGCCGGTCTCGAAGTCCTGGTCGGTGAAGTCGAGCTCGGTGGTCGTGCGGTCGACGGTCTCGTCGGCGTAGGGGGCGCAGCTCTCGGCCCCGCGCTGGTTGCCGTCCTGGAATGCGGCCACCCGGTCGAAGCCGCTGCCGTGGGCGACCGGGTCGTCCGCGCTGGTGCCGGGGGCGTCGCGCACGGCGATGATGCCCGCCACCGCCTGGTCGAGGTCGACGTCGTCGGGCGAGAAGCCGGTGGCGTCGCCCGCCTGGACCCGGGCGGTCCAGGCCCCGGCGAAGCAGTCGGCCTGCAGCTCGAGGTCGACCGAGCGGTCGAAGGCGTCGGCCCGGGCCTGGATGGCGTGGCCGAACTCGTGGGCGATGACGATGGCCACGGTGAACGAGCCGAAGTTCTCGTTCAGCTCGGGGATCAGCGACGAGGCGTCCCAGGCGATGATGTCGTCGCTGGGGCAGTAGAAGGCGTTGTCGGCGATCTGCTCGTAGTCGGGGGGCGGCGTCCCGCACGGGGGCGGCTCGGTGTCGGGCCCGTAGGGGTAGAACCCGGCCAGGTCCTCGAACCGGCCGCCGTAGACGTCGGGGAACTCGGTGCGCCAGAAGGCGCTGACGTCGTCGATGGCCGCCTCGACCACCGCCTCGGGGTCGTCGCTGGCCACCGGCCCGGTCTGCTGGCCGCCACCGCCGGGGGCGCCGATCAGGAGGTCGCCGTCGGCCTCCTGGGCGCACGCGCCGAGCAGCGCGGTGACGGCGCCGAGCGCGAGCAACGATGTGGACCAGCGCTTCACCATGAGCTCCTTCCGCCGGGCGTTGCCCGCCGGCATCGCCGGGGCGTGACGGTAGCGCGCTCCCGGCCCCGTCCGGACCGCACCCCGGTGCCCGCCCGGGCGCCACGAGCACGCCACTAGCCTCCGGGACGGTGGACGAGCTGACCACCACCGCCGAGATCGAGCTGCCGGCCGCCTACCCGGCCGAGTGGGACGCGGACGTCGTCCTGGCCGACGGCGGCACCGTGCGCATCCGGCCGATCCGGCCCGACGACGGACCCCGCATCGTCGACTTCCACGCCCTCCAGTCGCCCGAGAGCATCTACTTCCGCTACTTCTCGCCCCACCCGCACCTCACCGAGCAGGAGGTCGAGCGGCTCACCCATGTCGACTACGTCGACCGCATGGCCTTCGTGGCCCTGCGGGACGACGCGCTGGTGGGCGTGGCCCGCTACGACCGCTGGCCCACGCGGTCCGAGGCCGAGGTCGCCTTCTTCGTCGACGACCGCCACCGGGGCCGGGGCCTGGCCACGATCCTGCTCGAGTATCTCGTCGCGGCGGCCCGTCGCGCCGGCATCGCCGCCTTCACCGCCACGGTGCTGCCCTCCAACCAGCGCATGGTGGCGGTGTTCCGCAAGGCCGGCTTCGACCTGCGCAGCACGTTCGACGAGGGCGTGATCGAGGTCCACTTCGACCTCCGGCCCACCCTCGAGGCCGAGGCGGCGGTGGAGGCCCGGGCCCGGCGGGCCGAGGCCGAGGCCGTCCGCCTGCTCCTGGCCCCCCGGTCCGTGGCGGTCGTGGGCGCCGGCCGCGAGCAGGGGAGCGTGGGCCATGCGGTGCTGCGCAACCTGGTGGGCCACGAGTTCGCCGGGCCGGTGTACCCCGTCAACCCCCGGGCCGGCAGCGTGGCCGGCGTGCGGGCCGCGCCGTCGCTGGACGCCATCGACGGCCCGGTCGACCTGGCGGTGGTGGTGGTGCCGGCGGCCGAGGTGCCCACCGCCCTGCGGGACTGTGGCCGCAAGGGCGTCAAGGCGGCGATCGTCATCTCCGCCGGGTTCGCCGAGGCCGGCCCCGAGGGCGCGGCCCTGTCGGCCGCCGCGCTGCGCATGGCCCGGCGCTTCGGGATCCGGCTGCTCGGCCCCAACTGCCTG
>DASXRH010000321.1:0-9293 GCA_036506715.1 Acidimicrobiales bacterium | reverse complement strand
GACACCGGTCCCGCCTGGCGGCCGGGGGCGCTGGCCGCCGCGGTCGACACGTTCCTGTGTGAGGCGTCGCTGACCCCGGCCGACGAGGGCACGGTCCAGCACCTGTCGGCCCGGGAGGCCGGGGCGATGGCCGGGGCCGTGGGGGCCCGGCGCCTGGTGCTCACGCACGTGGTGCCGGGGGTGGACGCCGGCGACCAGGCCAAGCGGGCGGCGGCCGCCTACGCGGGGCCGGTGGACACGGCAGCGGTCGGGGCCACGATTACGGTGCGTGACCATGCGCCCTGACGGACGAGCACCCGACGACCTGCGACCGATCACCTTCGAGCGCGACTTCACCGAGATGGCCGCGGGGGCGTGCCTCGTGAGCTTCGGCCAGACCCGGGTGCTGTGCACGGCGTCGATCGACGAGGACGTGCCCCGGTGGATGCGGGGCCGGGGGCGGGGCTGGGTCACCGCCGAGTACTCGATGTTGCCCGGCTCGTCGCCCGAGCGCATCCGGCGCGAGGTGAAGGACGGCCGCCCGTCGGGCCGTAGCCAGGAGATCCAGCGCCTGGTCGGGCGGGCGCTGCGCTCGGTGTGCGACATGTCCCTGCTGGGCGAGCGCCAGGTCATCGTCGACTGCGACGTCCTCCAGGCCGACGGCGGCACCCGCACGGCCTCGATCTGCGGCGGCTACCTGGCGCTCCACGACGCGCTGGCCCGCCTCGTCCAGCAGGGGGCCATCGGCGCCCACCCGCTCACCGCGTTCTGCGGGGCGGTGTCGGTGGGCGTCGTCGACGGCACCCCCGTGCTCGACCTGCCCTACGTCGAGGACAGCCGGGCAGAGGTCGACATGAACGTGGTCATGACGTCCGAGGGGCGGTTCGTCGAGGTCCAGGGCACGGCCGAGGGCCAGGCCTTCACCCGGGGCGAGCTCGACCAGATGCTGGCCCTGGCCGAGAAGGGCATCGGCGAGATCATCGCCCTCCAGGAGGAGATGGTGGCCGAGCCGCCGCCCGCCCGGCCCCGGCCGCAGTGACGGCGGCCGCCCGCCGGCTGGTGCTGGCCACCGGCAACGCCCACAAGGTGGCCGAGGTCCAGGCCATCCTCGGGTCCGGCTGGCGCATCGAGGCCCGTGACCCCGACGTCGAGGAGACCGGCGCCACGTTCGAGGCCAACGCCCTGCTCAAGGCCCGGGCCGTCGTCGCCGCCACCGGCGGGCCCGCCATCGCCGACGACTCGGGCATCGAGATCGACGCCCTCGACGGCGGCCCCGGCGTCCGCTCGGCCCGCTGGACCGCCGACGGCGACTGGATCCCCCGGGTCCTGCGCCTGCTGGACGGCGTCGGGCCCGACGGCCGGGGCTGCCGCTACGTGTGCGCCGCCGCCCTGGTGCGGGCGCCGGGCGACGAGGTGGTGGTGCGGGGCACGGTGGAGGGCCGGGTGGCGGCCGCCGCCCGGGGGACGGGCGGGTTCGGCTACGACCCGATCATGATCCCCATCGAGGGCGACGGTCGCACCTTCGCCGAGATGTCCGCGGCCGAGAAGGACGCGCTCAGCCACCGGGGCCGGGCCTTCCGGGCCCTGGCGCCCCACCTGGGCTGACCATCAGCCGCCGGCGAGGTGCTGGCGCAGGACGAAGGGGAGGATGCCGCCGTGCTCGTAGTAGGCGGCCTCCATGGGCGTGTCGAGCCGGGCCACGACCGGGATGCCGGTGCCGTCGTCGGCGGTCACCTCCAGGCGGGCGCCCAGCAGCGATGCGGGGTCGGCCCCGGCCAGCCCGCCCACCGCGAAGGTGAGGCCGGCCACCCGCCGGCCGTCGAGGCCAAGAGCGTCGAGCGTGGTCCCGTCGGCCAGCTGCAGGGGCAGGACGCCCATGCCGATGAGGTTCGACCGGTGGATGCGCTCGAAGCTCTCGGCCACCACCGCCCGCACCCCCAGCAGCGCCGTGCCCTTGGCCGCCCAGTCGCGCGACGAACCCGAGCCGTACTCGCGGCCGGCCAGCACCACCAGGGGCACCTCCTCGGCCCGGTAGCGCTCGGCGGCGTCGTAGATCGACATCTGCTCGCCCGACGGCTGGTGGACGGTGACGCCGCCTTCGGTGCCCGGGGCCAGCTGGTTGCGGATGCGCCGGTTGGCGAACGTGCCCCGGATCATCACCTCGTGGTTGCCCCGCCGTGACCCGTAGGAGTTGAAGTCGGCGGGCTGGACGCCGTGCCCGATCAGCCACCGGCCGGCCGGGCTGTCGGGGTGGATGGCGCCGGCGGGGGAGATGTGGTCGGTGGTGACGCTGTCGCCCAGCAGGGCCAGCGCCCGGGCCCCGGCGATGTCGGCCAGCGGCGGCGGGTCGTCGGGCATGGCGTCGAAGTACGGCGGTCGGCGCACGTAGGTCGACGTGTCGGACCAGTCGTAGGCGCCGCCCTCGGGGATCGGCAGGGCCCGCCACCGCTCGTCCCCCTCGAACACCCGGCCGTAGGCGTCCCGGAACATGTCGGACGCCAGCGACGACTCGACCACCGCGTTGACCTCGGCTGCGGTGGGCCACAGGTCCCGCAGGTGGACGGGCTGGCCGTCGGCGCCGGTGCCGAGCGGCTCGGTGGTGAGGTCGATGTCCATCGTGCCCGCCAGCGCGTAGGCCACGACCAGCGGCGGCGAGGCCAGGTAGTTCATGCGCACGTCGGGGTTGATCCGCCCCTCGAAGTTGCGGTTGCCCGACAGCACCGACACCAGCGCCAGCCCGTGCTCGTCGGCGGCCGCCGCGATCGGGGGCGGCAGCGGCCCGGAGTTGCCGATGCAAGTGGTGCAGCCGAAGCCGACCACGTCGAAGCCCAGCTTGGCCAGGTCGGGCAGCAGGCCGGCCCGGTCGAGGTAGTCGACGACCACCTTCGACCCCGGCGCCAGCGACGTCTTCACCCAGGGCCGCCGCTCGAGCCCGCGCTCGACCGCCTTGCGGGCCACCAGGCCGGCCCCCACCATCACCTGGGGGTTGGACGTGTTGGTGCAGCTGGTGATGGCCGCGATGGCCACGTGGCCGTGGTCGAGCTCGACCTCGACGTCGTGGTCGACCCCCGAGCTGGCGTCGAGCTTGACCGCTACGGCCGCCCGGGGCCGGCCCTCCACGTCGACGGCGGCGTCGGGCGCCGCCGGGTCGGCGGTGCCGTGGCTCGCGTGGTCGGGGCCGTCTTGCGTCGGCGATGGCGGGTCGCTCGCGGGGAACGACAGGGCGTCGGCGACGTCGTACGACTCGGCGATCGACACGGGGGTGCCCGCCGGCTGGGGCAGCGAATCGACCAGCGCCACCGCGAACCGCTGGCGGGCCTCCCGCAGCGGCACCCGGTCCTGGGGGCGGGACGGGCCGGCGATGGAGGGCTCGACCGTGCCCAGGTCGAGCTCGAGCGTCTCGGAGAACACCGGCTCGACCGCCGGGTCGTGCCACATCCCCTGTTCCTTGGCGTAGGCCTCCACCAGCGCGACCTGGGCGTCGGACCGCCCGGTGAAGCGCAGGTAGCGCAGGGTCTCGTCGTCGACGGGGAAGATCGTGATGGTCGACCCGTACTCGGGTGACATGTTGCCGATGGTGGCCCGGTTCTCCAGCGGCACGTTGGCCACCCCCGGCCCGTAGAACTCGACGAAGTGGCCCACCACCCCGTAGGCCCGCAGCATGTTGGTCACGGTCAGGACCAAGTCGGTGGCGGTGGTGCCCTCGGGCAGCTCGCCCGACAGCTTGACGCCCACCACCGACGGGATGAGCATCGAGATGGGCTGGCCCAGCAGCGCCGCCTCGGCCTCGATGCCGCCGACGCCCCAGCCGACCACGCCGAGCCCGTTGACCATGGGAGTGTGCGAGTCGGTGCCGACCAGCGTGTCGGGGAAGGCCACGCCGTCGCGGGTGGCGACCACGGTCGCCAGGTACTCGAGGTTCACCTGGTGGCAGATGCCCGTGGCCGGTGGCACCACCCGGAACTGGCCGAAGGCCTGCTGGCCCCAGCGCAGGAACTGGTAGCGCTCGAGGTTGCGGCGGTACTCGAGCTCGGCGTTGCGGGCCAGCGCGTCGGGCCGGCCGAACACGTCGACCTGCACCGAGTGGTCGATGACCAGGTCGGCGGGGATCAGCGGGTCGAGGCCCTGGGGGTCGCCGCCCCGATCGGCCACGGCCTGGCGCATGGCCGCCAGGTCGACGACGGCGGGCACCCCGGTGAAGTCCTGCATCAGCACCCGGGCGGGCAGGAACGAGATCTCCCGCCCGTCGCCGTCGGCGCCACCGGACCACGAGGCGAGGGCGGCCACGTCGTCGTCGGTCACCGTCACGCCGTCGTTGTGGCGCAGGAGGTTCTCGAGCAGGACCTTCAGCGAATAGGGCAGCCGGCTGACGTTGACCTCGTCCGCCAGCGCGCCCAGCCGGTGGATCTCGTACTGCTCACCGCCGGCCTGCAGCGTGCTGCGGGCGTCGATCGTCGGCATGGCGTGACCTCCGGGGAAGACGGCCCCTCGCACGGTAGCGAGCCGACGGCGAGAGCGCGGCGGCCAGCGCCGCCGCGGTGCCCGCCTCGATCACCCAGCCCGCCGGCCGCTGGTTCTGGATGCGGCGATGGAAGCGGTCGACGGCGGCGGGGAAGGGTGAGCGCCCGAGGAAGTGCAGCCCGACCTTGTCCATGTCGACGAAGCAGGCCCCGCCGATGGCCGCCGCCACGGAGGTGCGGGCGCCGCGGGGCGTGGCCGCCAGCACGGCGGCGCAGGCCGCCAGCCCGAGGGTGCCGTCGACCCGGGCCACCTCGACGAACCCGTCCCAGCCCAGCCGCTCGTCCCCCCAGTGCAGGCACATGTCCATCGCGATGTGCGACGCCACCCCGGCGGCGAAGGCCAGCACCGGCCGGCGGACGACCCGCCCGATGACCGCGCCGGCGAGCGCGTGGTTGGTGATGAACACGAGGAGTGAGCCTACGACCGGTGCTACTGCTCGCGGGCGCGACTGGGGGCCACCCGGGGCGGCTCGTTGGGCATCTTCGGGTAGACGGGCGGCCACGGCGCGTCCATCAGCCCGTTGGCCGTGTCGCGCTCGGACATGGCCAGCAGCGGCTCGATCGACTGGGGCTCGTCCTCCATCGCCGCCCACGGGTCGCCGAGCCGGGCCACCCGCTCGGGCACGCTGGTGATCGTCAGCTGGTCGGGCTTGATCTCGCCCAGCGCCTCCCACGACAGCGGGGTCGACACCTGGCCGCCCACCCGCGACCGGGCGGACCAGGCGCCGAACACGGTCTTGTGGGGAGCGTTCTGGTTGTAGTCGACGAAGATGCGGGCGCCCCGCTCCTCCTTCCACCAGGCGGCGGTGAGCAGGTCGGGGCGGCGCCGCTCCAGCTCGCGGGCCACGGCCACCGCCGCCGCCCGCACCTGGTACGAGTCCCAGCGGGGCTCGAGCCGGGCGTAGACGTGCACGCCCCGGCTGGCTGTCGTCTTGGGGTACGAGTCGATGCCGTGCTCGTCGAGCAGCGCCCGCAGCTCGACGGCGGCCATCACCGCCTCGGGGAAGCCGACGCCGGGCTGGGGGTCGAGGTCGATGCGCAGCTCGTCGACGTGGTCCTCGTCGGCCACGTCGGCCCGGAACGGCCACACGTGGAACCCCAGGCAGCCGAGGTTGACGGCCCAGATCAGGTGGGCGACGTCGGCCGCCACCAGCGCCCGCGAGGGCGTGCCGTTGACGGTGCGCACGACCGTGGTCTCCAGCCAGTCGGGGGCGTTCTCGGGCACCCGCTTCTGGAAGAAGTTGGGACCGCCCGCCCCCGAGGGGAACCGCTGCATGAGCGTGGGCCGGCCCCGCATGGCCCGCATGATCGGCTCCTCGACCGCCAGGTAGTAGCGGACCAGGTCGAGCTTGGTCTCGCCCCGCTGCGGGAAGAACACCTTGTCGGGGCTGGTGACCCGGATCTCGCGGCCGGCGGCCTCGACCAGCTCGACCTTCGCCTTCGCAGCCATGCCCCGCGCACGGTAGCGGCTGGCGGGCTACCAGCCTCGGAGGTCGACCGGCCACACGTCGACGACCTCGTCGCCGTCGACGACGACCAGGCGCTCGTGGAGGGCCACGGTCGGGTCGACGTGGGCAGGCAGCACCCGGACCCGGTCGCCCACCGCGACCAGGTGGTCGGCGGTGGTGCCGAAGGTGATGTGCTCGTCGGACACGAACCAGCAGGTGCCGGCGTCGACCACGGTGGGGTCGCCGTGGTCCATGCCCAGCGCCTTGAGCCCGGCGTCGAGCACGGCCCAGCCGTTGCTGGCCGAGATGACGCTGGTCCAGAGGTACAGGGCCGAGCGGAAGGCGGGGGCGTGGGGAAGGTACTCGGTGTCCATCAGGCAGTACGACCCGGCCTGGATCTCGGTGGCCCACGGGTTGCAGTCGTAGGTGCCGGTGCCGCCGGCCGAGACGATGTCGCCGCCGGTGGCCTCGCGGGCGGCCAGCAGGGTCGCCATCGCCGCCTCGACCTCGGCCACCTTGCGCTCGCGGGGCTCGCGCATGAGGTGGCCCTCGTAGCCCATCACCCCCCGGACCTCGAGGCCGCGGGCCCGGGCCCGGTCGGCCAGCCGGCCGGCGTCGGCGGGGTCGCAGCCGCACCGCGGCAGGCCCACGTTCACGTCGACCAGCACCTCGCCCACCCCGCCGTCGGCCGCGGCGTCCACGGTCATGTCGGAGTCGACGGCCACGGTCACCCGGGCGGTGCCCGCCGCGACCACGGCACCCAGCCGCCGGCAGTCGAGCACCTCGTTGGCCAGGAGCAGGTCGTCGCCGAGCCCGGCGGTGGCCATGCCCTCGACCTCCCGGATGGTGGCGCAGCAGAAGGTGCGGTGCCCCGCGTCGGCCAGCCGCCGGGCCAGGGCGGTCGACTTGAACGCCTTGACGTGGGGCCGGAGCCGGGGGCCGGGGTGGGCGGCGGCCATGGTGGCGACGTTGTGGTCGAACGCCGGGAGGTCGACGACCAGGGCCGGGGTGGGGACGTCTGCGAGCCTCACGAGCCCGGACGCTACAAGAGACATCCGGCAGACCACGCGGCGACGAAGAGTGCGTTGACGACACATGACGTGCAGACGTCGTTGCGGTGGACCGCCTTGCATCTGCCGCGAGGATGAACTGTGCTGTACCCAGCCGACATGGCTCGGGCGGGCACCGGAGGGACGAGAGTGGCATCAGGCAGCCGGGCGGCGGGACGACACAGGCCAGCCCTCCGCTGGGGCGGGGGCCTGGTCGCCGGCCTCCTCGCCCTGGGTGGCCTGTCCACCGCGGCCGGCGCGCAGACCCCGCCGGCCCCCGGCGGTCCGGCCGCTCCGGCGGCCCCGGCCCCGCCGGCCGACAACGTGTTCCCCGTCCCCGCCCCCTACGAGGTCCACTTCAGCGACGACTTCCACGCCTGCCGCGACGGCTGCAGCCGCCGGCACAAGGGCAACGACGTCCTGGCCGACGAGGGCGCGCCCCTTGTGGCCGTCGAGAGCGGGGTCATCGCCAAGGTCCAGAGCACCGACACCGGCCTCGGCGGCCTCACCGTGTGGCTCCGCGGCGACTCGGGCGTCGCCTACTACTACGCGCACAACTCCGAGAACCTGGTCACCGAGGGCGAGCGGGTCACCCGCGGCCAGACGATCGCCCGGGTGGGCCACACGGGCAACGCCCGCGACACGGCGTCCCACGTGCACTTCCAGATCAACGTGTGCGGCGATCTCACCAGCGACGAGCCCTGCACCATCAACCCCTTCCCCCACCTGACGGCCTGGGCGCAGACCATGGCGGGCGGCGGCGCCGACGGCGTGGCCTGGTACGACCCGGCCTCGGCCTGGTGGGGCCTGCGCACCGAGACCGGCGCCGAGCTGTCGGCCGTGCCCTTCGGGCCCGCCGGCGCCCTCGACGTGCTGCCCCTGGCCGGCGACTGGGACGGCGACGGCCAGGACTCGGTGGGCCTCTACCAGCGGTCCGACGCCACCTTCCACCTGCGCGACGACGAGGGCAACGACATGACGCCCGTCGCCTTCGGCACCCCCGGCCGCACCGACGTGTGGCCCATCGCCGGCGACTTCGACGGCGACGGCCGCGACACGATCGGCCTCTACCAGCAGTCCGACGCCACCTTCGTCGTCCTGGTCGACGGGGGCGTGCGCTCGGCGCCCCTCGCCGTCGGCACCGCCTGGCGCAGCGACGCCCTGCCCGTGGTGGGCGACTGGAACGGCGACGGCAAGGACTCGGTCGGCGTCTACCAGCAGGCCGACACCACGCTCATGCTGGTCGACGACAACGGCGTCCCCATCGACCCGGCGACCGTCACGACGCCCAGCACCCGCCCCGACGGCACCATGGCGTTCGACGCCTACCCGATCGCGGGCGACTGGGACGGCGACGGCCGCGACAGCGTCGGCGTCATGTGGCGCACGGCCGACCGCTTCGACCTGCCGGTGCCGACCGCCACCGACCCAACCGCCACCCGCACGGTCACCGCGGACGGCGTCGAGGCCCCCGCCGCCCTGCCCGTGGCCGGCGACTGGAACGGCACCAACCTGGTCACCCTGGACGAGCTCCACCAGATCTTCGGCCCGCTGCCCGACGAGGCCAAGGTGGTCGAGGGCCTCCCGGCGCTCAACGTCGCCATGCTGCGGGCCGGCATCACCACCCCGGCCCGCAAGGCCGCATTCCTGGCCACCCTGCGGAACGAGAGCGGCTTCCGCTACGACGCGGTCGAGGCCGGCAGCGACAAGCGCTACCGCGGCCGGGGCTTCATCCAGATCACCGGCGACTTCAACTACCAGGCGGCCGGCGACTACCTGGGCATCGACCTGGCGGGCCAACCCGACCTGGCCATCAACCCCCTGGTCAGCCCGGCCGTGGCCGCCTGGTACTGGACCGTGGCCCGCAACATCAACATGGCCGCCGACCAGCTCGACATGGCGGCCGTGGGCATCGCCATCGGCTACGCGCCGAGCACCAAGCGCGACATGATGCGCTGCGCCGACTTCACGGCCGCGCTCCGCTACTACAGCGGCGGCACCGTGCCCGACAGCGTCAACTGCGCCCGCACGCCCGAGTCCCGCCGGCTCGCCTTCGCCACCGCCGTGCCCATCGTGACCCGGGGCCCGGTCGTGGGCATCCCCGCCCCCCAGCAGCCGGGCACGGTCACGCTGGACACCACCGCCATCCCGCCCGGCTGGACCCCGCCCGACGGCGGCACGCCGGTCCCGTCCGAGCCCAGTCCCCCGCCCGCCCCGCCCGCCACCGACCCGGCGCCCCCGGCCACCGACCCGCCGGCGACCGACCCGCCGGCCACCGACCCGCCGGCCACCGACCC
>DASXRH010000320.1:0-3004 GCA_036506715.1 Acidimicrobiales bacterium | reverse complement strand
TGGTACCGCTTCCGGGTGGTGGCCGCCTTCGAGTCCACCATTCCGGTGACCGACGGCGACTGGACGGTCTCGACGCCATACACGCTCGCCGACCTGGCCGACGTCGACACGGTCATCGTCCCGGTGTGGCCCGAACGCAGCCGCCCGGCCCCGCCCGACCTGCTCGACGCCCTGCGGGCCGTGCACGAGCGCGGCGGCCGCGTGGTGAGCGTGTGCTCGGGGGCGTTCCTGCTGGCTCAGACCGGGCTGCTGGACGGCCGCCGGGCCACGACCCACTGGATGTACACCGCCGAGCTGGCGGCCACCTACCCGGCGATCGAGGTCGACCCCGACGTGCTTTTCGTCGACGGCGGCGACGGCCTGTTCACGTCGGCCGGCACGGCCGCCGGCATCGACCTGTGCCTGCACCTGGTCCGCCTCGACCACGGCGCCGAGGTGGCCAACAAGGTGGCACGGCGCATGGTGGTCCCTCCGCAGCGGGCGGGCGGCCAGGCCCAGTTCGTCGACGCCCCGCTGCCCCAGACCTCGTGCGGCGACGACCCCATCGCCCAGACGCTCGACTGGGCCATGGCCAACCTCGACCGGCCGCTGGCGGTCGACGACCTGGCTGCCCGGGCTCTGCTCAGCCCGCGCAGCTTCGCCCGCCGCTTCCGGGCGGCCACCGGCACCACGCCCATGCAGTGGTTGCTACGCCAGCGGGTGTTGCACGCCCAGCGCCTGCTGGAGACGACCGATCTGGCGGTCGACCGCGTGGCCGAGCGCTGCGGGTTCGGCACGGCCACTGCGCTGCGGGTCCACTTCCGCCGGGTGGTGGGGACGACGCCGATGGCCTACCGCCGGACGTTCGGGCCCGACGCCGATGTCCTCCCGCTGGCCCCGCCCGCGCGGGTCGGCGAGGTGGCGAGCTAGCCGGTCCCCGGGTCGGCGCGACCGTGCCCGAGGGCGACACCCTCCACCGCGTCGCCGACCGCCTGCGCCCGGCGCTGGCGGGCAAGCGGCTGGCCGGCTTCGCCGCGCCCCGCCTGCGGGGCGACCGGCCCCGCACCGGCGTCGAGATCGAGTCGGTGGAGGCCCGCGGCAAGAACCTGCTGATCGAGTTCGCCGGCGGCCTGACGCTGCGCACCCACCTGCGGATGAACGGGTCGTGGCATCTATACCGCACCGGCGAGCGCTGGCAGAAACCCCGGCACCTCGCTCGGGCCGTCCTCGAGACCGACGACGGCTGGTGCGCGGTGTGCTTCGCCGCCCCGGTGGTCGAGACGTTCTGGCGTCAGGCCGCCACGCCGCCGGCCCCGCTGGCCCGCCTCGGCCCCGACCTGTGCGAGCCCGAGGTCGACCTCGACGCCGTGCTCGCCCGCTTCGAGGGCGTCGCCGGGCCCGACGACGAGATCGGCGATCTGCTGCTCGACCAACGGATCGCCGCCGGCATCGGCAACGTGTACAAGAGCGAGACCTGCTTCGCCTGCGGTGTCGACCCGTTCACCCCGGCCGCGGGCGTCCCGGACGAGACCCGGCGGCGGCTGTACGCCACCGCCCACCGGCTGCTGCGGGCCAACCTCGGTGTCGGGCCCCGGCGCACGTGGGGGAGCGGGGTCGCGGTGTACCGGCGGCGGGGTCAGCCATGCCCGCGGTGCGGCACGCCGGTACGCATGCGCCGCCAGGGCGCGCAGGCCCGGTCCACCTACTGGTGCCCGGAATGTCAGCGGGGGTCGCCGCGTTGATCGTGAAAAGATTCACGAAGTCGTCGGGAGGTGCGCCATGGGAGTTCGACCGCACGTCGTCATCGTCGGCGCCGGCTTCGGCGGCCTTGCGGTGGCCCGGGGCCTGGACAGGCTGCCGGTCGACGTCACATTGATCGACCGCCAGAACTACACGACGTTCCAGCCGCTGCTGTACCAGGTGGCGACCGCCGGGCTGAACGATGCCGACGTGGCCCACCCGGTGCGGGGGCTGTTCCACCGCCAGCACAACCTGCACGTGCGGAAGGGCGAGGTCGTGGGGGTGGACTGGGACCGGCAGGTGGTGCGGCTGGCCGACGATCGCGAGGTGGCCTACGACCACCTGGTGCTGGCCGTGGGCGCGGTGGCGACGTGGTTCGGCGTGCCCGGCGCCGACGAGTACGGCCACCCGCTGTACACGCTGTCCGACGCGGTCACGCTGCGGAACCACATCATCGAGCGGTTCGAGGCCGCCGACGCCTCGCCTGACCTGGTCGACGCGGGCGAGCTCAACTTCGTGGTGGTCGGAGGCGGCCCGACGGGCGTCGAGACGGCGGGCGCGATGGCCGAGCTGTTCGCACGCGTGTTCCGCCAGGACTACCCGACCATCCCGGTCAGCCGGGCCCGAGTCGTCCTGGTCGAGGCCCGCGATGCGCTGCTGGCCCCGTTCTCGAAGGCGTCACAGCAGGCGGCGCTCGACACGCTGCGGTCCCGCCAGGTCGAGGTCCGCCTGGACGCCGCGGTCGACGAGGTCGCCGCCGACCACGTCCGCTTCACCGACGGCGAGACCCTCTCCACCAAGACGGTCATCTGGGCCGCCGGCGTCTCGGCCAACCCCCTGGCCCGGGCCCTCGACCTCGCCACGACACGCAGCGGCCGCATCGAGGTCGGCCGCGACCTGCTGGTCTCCGGCCACCAGAACGTATGGGCCATCGGCGATGTCGCCGCCGCACCCGCCCGCAAGGGCGACGCCCCCCTGCCCCAGCTGGCACCGGTGGCCATGCAGGCGGGAGCACACGTGGCCCGCCAGATCGGCCGGCTGCTGGAAGCCAAGCCCACCCAACCGTTCCACTTCCGCGACAAGGGCACGATGGCCACGATCGGTCGCCGGTCGGCGGTGGCCGAGCTCCCCCCGAGGATCCACCTCAAGGGCACGATCGCGTGGTTCGCCTGGCTGGGCCTGCACCTGCTGTACCTGGCCGGCCTCCGCAACCGGCTGTCGGTGCTGCTCAACTGGTTCTGGGCCTACGTCACCTGGGATCGGGGCCCGCGGATCATCCTCCACC
>DASXRH010000319.1:0-2928 GCA_036506715.1 Acidimicrobiales bacterium | reverse complement strand
TCGTCGATGTGGCCGTGGGCCACGAACACGTCCACCAGCGCCTCGACCGCCGCCACCACCTCGCTGCGGGGCACGAACGGGCTGAGCAGCACGGCCAGGGACGGCGACCTGCCCAGGCTGCCGCCGGCCCAGACCTCGTAGCCGGGCACGCCGCCACAGACGGTCGAGACCAGGCCGGCGTCGTTGACCAGCGCGTCGTGGCGGCAGCGGGGCGATCCGCCCAGGGCGATGTTGACCCGGCTCGGGAGCACCACGTTGAGCTCGGCCGACCGGGCGATCAGCGTGTCGGACACGAGCCGGGCGTCGGGGAAGCAGTCGAACGGCTCGTCGAGGCCCACGCCGGCGTCCTCGGAGCACATGACGTTGCGGACCGTGTGCCCGCAGGCCGACCGGGTCGACAGGCCGCACCGGCCCAGCTCGGCCAGCACGGCCCCCACCTCGCGGTCGCGCACCCAGTGCAGCTCGACGTTCTGGCGGGTGGTGAGGTGGAGCCAGTCCTCGGCGTGGCGGGCGGCGACGCGGGCCAGGCCCCGGACCTGCTCGGTGGGCGCCACCCCGCCGGGGATGCGCACCCGGACCATGAACACCTCGGGCTGGAGCTGCGTGCACACGCCGTGGGTCTTCAGCGCGAACCGGTCCTCGGGCGTCAGCCAGCCGTCGCCCTCGGCGCTGAGGCGGTCGAGGTCGACGGGGAGGCCGGCCCGCTTCGCCGCCGGGATGTTCGGTCCTGCTGCCATGGACCGATCATCGGCAACGGCGGCGGCGCCGTGGTTTCCCCGGTGGGAACGTTCGCTCACGGCCCACCGGCCGGGCCGGTGAGGACGCCGTCAGCCGCCGTTCAGACGCTGCCACCCCGCAGGGTGCCGACGCCGGCACGCAGCATCGGCGAAGATGGGGGCGGACGGGAGGACGGGGTATGCGGCTGCGGCGCACCACCGATGGGCTCACGGTCCGGGCCATCGCCGGGCCCCACGTGGTGCTGCTGGGCATGGACATGCCCCGGGCCCGCACCAGGGGACTGCTGGGGTTCGCCATCCAGCGCAGCGGCCCGGGCGGGCAGGCCGGCCGGTGGCTGCGGGGATTCAAGGTGTTCCGCTCGCAGGCCGCCGGCGTGCGACCCGGCGCGTCGGTCAGCCTCCGCCGCCACCCGCTGCAGTCGTTCCTGTGGGGCGACTACAGCCCCCGCCCCGGCCTCCCGTACCGCTACCGGGTGGTGGGGCTCTACGGCACGCCGGCCGCGCCGACCATCGGGGCCGAGACGGTCGTGGACGTGGTGACCGAGCCGACCGACGACGGCGAGCACGCCGTGTTCTTCAACCGGGGCGTGGCCGGCAGCCAGGGCTACCGGCAGCGCTTCGGCGAACGGGCGCCCCGGCCCGACGACCGGTCCGACCCGGCCTACACCTGGCTGTCCCGGGGGCTGGAGGAGGCGCTGCTGGCCTTCGTGGCCCAGGCCACCGGGCCCCGGTTCGGGCTGCGTGCGTCGGTCTACGAGTTCGCCTACCCGCCGGCGCTGGCGGCGCTGCGGGCCGCGGTCGACCGGCACGCCGACGTCCGCATCGTCTACGACCGGCGGGGCAAGCCGAGCGCCGACCCCGCCCAGCCCCGGGTGTGGCAGGTGAGCGAGCCGGCCATCGCGGCCGCCGGGCTGGGCGGGGTGATGATCCCCCGCACGACCAACAGCGCCATCTCCCACAACAAGTTCCTGGTGCTCACCGAGGACGGGGCGCCCACCCAGGTGTGGACCGGCTCGACCAACCTCACCTGGGGGGGCCTGTTTGGGCAGTCGAACGTGGGCCACGTCAGCCGGTCGCCCGCAGTGGCGGCGGCCTACCTCGACTACTGGGGCCGGCTGGCGGGCGACCCCGACTACAAGGTCCTCCGGCCAGGCAACATGGCGGCCTCCCCCGACCCGCCGCCGGTCCCGCCGCCGGGGGTCACCCCGGTGTTCAGCCCCCGCCGCGGCCTGGCCCTCATCGACTGGTACGCCGGCCTGGCCGCCCGGGCCGAGCGGTCGTTCTTCATGACCGCCGCGTTCGGGGTCCACGACACGATCGCCGCCGCCCTGGCCGGGGAGTCCGACGTGCTGCGGTACCTGGTGCTGGAGAAGCCCCAGGCGGGCGTGGCCTTCGACCAGGACGTCGACGTCAAGGTGGCAGTCGGCTCGTTCCTGGAGGACGACGTACTCGACCGGTGGACCGCCGAGCACCTCACCGGCCTCAACCGCAACGTGCGCTTCTCGCACACCAAGTATCTCCTCGTCGACCCGGTGGGCGACGATCCCCTGGTGGTGACGGGGTCGGGCAACTTCAGCGACGCCTCGGTCGGGAAGAACGACGAGAACATGCTGGTCATCCGGGGCGACACCCGGGTGGCCGACGCCTACCTCGGCGAGTTCATGCGGGTGTTCAACCACTTCTACTTCCGGTGGCTGCGCCAGAAGGCCACCCGGGGCGACGACACCGCCTGGCTGCGGGAGGACGACGGCTGGGTCGCCCGCTACTACGACCCCCGCACGCCCAGCTACCGCCAGCGCCTGCTCTTCCGGTGACCCGCGGGCTCATCCGAACGGGGTGACGCCGGGTGCGCACCCCGACGACGTGTCCGACCGCTACCCCCCGGCCACCCTGCTGCTGGCGGCCGTACTGTTCTCCGCCGCCGCTCCGAGCGGTTCGGGTGCTCCACGGCCCGGGCTGCGCGGCTGGTGGTGGCGGGCCTAGCGTCGGAGGGGCCGACGAGAGGAGGCGCGGATGGCGTTGCGGCCCCAGCTCCTGGTGCTCGGCGGCGGCTTCGGCGGCATCGGCGCCGCCCGCCACCTGACCGGCCGGACCGCGTTCCTGGCCTGGGGCGCGGTCCACCTCGCCCTGCTGTCCACCGGCGAGGACCGGGCCAAGGCCGTCGTCGACTGGACGCGGTCCGGCTTCAGCC
>DASXRH010000318.1:0-1546 GCA_036506715.1 Acidimicrobiales bacterium | reverse complement strand
TGCCACTTCGCGCAAACGCGCGTGGTCGTTTGAGTGCCTCGACGGACGATGCCTCGCCATCCCACGCCGGCCACCGCCTCGCCGTGGAATGACGAACACAGTCCGGCGAGGCACTAGCCTGGATCCGTGCTCACCGCCGTCGTCGCCGCCCTCAACGTCACCGCCTCGTTGCTGTTGATCGTCCTCGTGCTGCTGCACAGCGGCAAGGGCGGCGGCCTGTCCGACATGTTCGGCGGGGGCATGGGGGCGAGCGCCATGGGCTCCACGGTGATGGAGCGCAACCTCGACCGCCTGACCGTGGTCGTGGCCCTCGTGTGGGGGTTCTCCGTGGTCGGGCTGTCGCTCATGCTCGGGTGACGCCGCGGTCGCGGCCTGACGATCTGGGGGCGCGCCGATGAGCATCCTGGGGAACCGTGTCCTGCGGCTGGAGGACCCGCGCCTGCTGACCGCAGGCGGCGAGTACGCGGCCGACCTCACCGACCTGCGCCTGGCCGGCGCGGTGCGCGCCACCTACGTGCGCTCGACCGTGGCCCACGCGGAGATCCTCGGGATCGACGTCGACGAGGCACGGGCGGCCCCCGGGGTGGTGGACGTGGTGACCGGCGCCGACGTCGACCTGCCGGCGATGCCCGGCATGTCGGCGGCCGAGATGACCCGCCACTACCTGGCGGTCGACCGGGTGCGGTTCGTGGGCGAACCCGTCGCGGTGGTGCTGACCGAGCGGCCCGAGCAGGGCGCCGACGCCGCCGAGCTGGTGGTGGTCGACTACGAGCCGCTCCCCGCGGTGGTCGACGCCGTCGACGCCCTGGCCGGCGACGCGGTGCTGTTCCCCGCGGTCGGCACCAACCTCGTCGGCGAGTTCGGGCACGGCCCCGCAGAGGGGGCGGGGCCCGAGGCCTGCGAGGTCGTGGTGCGCCAGCGCATCGTCAACCAGCGGTTGGCTCCGTGCCCGTTGGAGGTGCGGTCGTCGGCCGCCGCGTGGGTCGACGGCCGGCTGGTCATGTGGTGCTCGACCCAGTCGGCGCACGGGCTGCGCGAGGCCCTGGTGGCCGCCTACGGCCTCGGCGAGGACGACGTGCTGGCCATCGCCCCCGACGTCGGCGGCGGATTCGGGGCCAAGGCGAGCGGCAGCCCCGAGGACGTGCTGCTGCCGTGGCTGGCCCGCCGGGTCGGGCGCCCGGTGCGGTGGCTCGAGACCCGCAGCGAGAGCATGGTGGGGCTGGTGCACGGCCGGGCGCAGGTGCAGGACGTGACCATCGGCGGGCGGCCCGACGGCACCATCGAGGCCTACGACCTGGCCATCATCCAGGACGGCGGCGCCTACCCGGCCGTCGGGGTGCTGCTGCCCCACCTGACGCGGATGATGGCGGCCGGCACCTACGCCATCCCCGAGGTGACCTCCCGGGCCCGGGCGGTGGTCACCAACAGCACGCCGATCGCCGCCTACCGGGGCGCCGGCCGGCCCGAGGCCACCGCCATGGTCGAGCGGGCGGTCGACCTGCTGGCGGCCCGGTTGCGACTCGACCCGGCCGAGCTGCGCCGGCGC
>DASXRH010000317.1:0-3477 GCA_036506715.1 Acidimicrobiales bacterium | reverse complement strand
TCGCCGAACGGCTGCGCAACATGGACTATGTCCTCGCCGACTCGGTGTTCCTCGACGTCACCGGACGCACCGCCAAGCGGCTCCTCGAGATCGCGGCCGGCGAAGACGAGTTCATCCTGCCGGTCACCCAGGAGGAGCTGGCCTCGATGGTCGGTGCGTCCCGCGAGCGGGTCAACAAGGCCATCGCCAGCTTCGTGCGCCTCGGCTGGATCGAGCAGTCCGAGCGCCGCTACCGCATCACCGACCGCGAGCAGCTCGAGCGGCGCGCCCGCTGATCACGCCCCCAGGTGGGCGAGCACCCGCCGCCACGCGTCGGCGGCGTCGTCGGGCCGGTGCGCCGGCCGGCTGGGGTCGTGAGCGAACCCGTGGTCCGCGCCCTCGTAGCGGACGACCTCGACGCCGGCGGCCTCCAGCGCCGCCAGGTCGGCCTCGGGCAGCCACGGGTCGGCGGTGCCGGCGATGGCGATGGCGCTCGCCGCCCCCGGCCGGGCCAGCGCGTCGAGGGGCTCGCCCTGGGTCGGGCTCGCCCACATGTCGGGCACCCGGCCCATGCCGTAGAACGACGCAACCCGGTCGAACCGGCCCGTGCCGGCCGCCTTGAGGGCGTACATGCCGCCCATGCAGAACCCGACGATGCCGACCGCCGCCGCCCCGGTGGCGTCGGCCGCCGCCCCGGCGTCGGCCAGCACGCGGCCGTCGTCGAGCGAGCCGCCGGCCGCCAGGCGGTCGGCCAGGACCAGGTCCTCCCGGCCGGCCCACAGTTCGAACGCGCACACCGCCCACCCGGTCTGGGCCGCCAGCCGGGCCACGTGGTCGTCGAACAGGGGCCGCAGCCCGCCGATGTCGGGCACGATCACCAGCCCCCGGGCGGGCGGCTCGGGCCCGTCGGGGCGGGCGATCTCGGCGGGCGTGCCGGAGGGCAGGGTGATGCGCACGGGCGACCTCGGGGTGGGTTCTGGCGACGGCGCGGCGGCGGCGCCGGCGCCGGTCGGCGGGAGTGCCGGCCGGGCAGATGTCAGCCTGTGGGACCGGCGGCAGGCAAGGCCGGGCGGCCGGCCGGGGGCGCACGCAGCGGCGGGGCGGTGGCGGGTCAGGAATAGCGGTCGAGGATCGACGTCTCGGCCAGGCGGGACAGGCCCTCCTTGATGGCGCGGGCGCGGGTCTGGCCGACGCCCGTGACGTCGTCGAGGTCGTCGATCGTGGCCCGCATGATCTTCTGGAGGTTGCCGAAGCGGCCGACGATGCGCTCGATCACGGCCTCGGGCAGGCGGGGGATGCGGGCCAGCAGGCGGTAGCCGCGGGGTTGGACGTTGGCGTCGAGCTCGACGGGCACGCCCGGGAGGTGGAGTGTCGAGCCGACGGCCTTGGGGTCGAGCAGCTCCTCGGTGCCTATGGCGGCCAGGGCGGCCATCGCCTGGTCGAGGTGCCACTCGATCTCGGACGTGAAGTAGTCGAGCATGACCAGGCGGCGGTCGTCCTCCACCCCGCCCATCAGCTCGTCCAGCTGGAGCTTGACCAGCCGGCCGTCCACGCCGAGCTCGACGATGTCGCCGGCGATCTCGTCGGCGATGCGCCGCACCATCTCGGTGCGCTGGAGGACGTTGACCACGTCGCGCATGGTCACCAGGTCCTCCACCTCGAGGGCCGACAGCGAGGCCGTCACCCCGTCGAGCCGGTCGCGGTAGCGCTCGAGCGTCTGCAGCGCCTGGTTGGCCCGGGCCAGCAGCCGGGGGATCGACTCGAGCGGGTGCTTCTCGTCGCCGACGTACACGGCGATGATCGACATGTCCTCGGACACCGAGATCACCGGCACGTGGATCGACCGGGCCACCCGCTCGGCCGTCCGATGGCGGGTGCCGGTCTCGGACGTGGGCACGTTCGGGTTGGGCACCAGGTGCACGTTGGCCCGGGCGATGCGGCTGGAATCGGGGGCCAGGATGATGGCGCCGTCCATCTTGGCCAGCTCGGACAGCCGCTGGGGGCTGAACGCGGCATCGAGCAGGAACCCGCCCGAGCAGATGTTCAGGATCTCGGGCCCGTCGCCCACCACGATGAGCGCGCCCATGTTGGCCTGGAGGATGCGGTCGATGCCCTCGCGCAGCCCCGTGCCCGGGGCGACGGCGGCGAGCGCGTCCATGAGCTCGGCGCTGGGGCGGGATACCACGTCACCGATGGTACTGCGGCACCCGCATCACCCTGAGTGCTGGGCGAACCGGCCATGCCGGCTACACCGCCTCGAGCGCGACCGCGCCCGCGTGGATGGCCTCGGCGATGGTGGCCACCCGCCGGAGCTGGAGCGACGCCGGTGCCTCGGGGGCCGACCGCGGCACCACCGCCCGGTTGAAGCCCAGGCGGGCAGCCTCGGACAACCGCCGCTCGGTGCGGTGGACCTGGCGCAGCTCGCCGCCGAGACCGATCTCGCCGCAGGCCACCAGGTCGGGCGGCAGCGGGCGCCCCGTGGCCGACGACGCCACGGCCAGCGCCACCGCCAGGTCGACCGCCGGCTCGTGCACCCGCACGCCTCCGGCCACGGCCACGTGGACCTCGGCCCGGCCCACGTCGAGCCCGGCGTGCCGTTCGAGCACCGCCAGCACCTGGGCCAACCGCCCGCCGTCGACCCCCTGGGCCGTGCGCCGGGGGGTGGGCACCCCGCTGGGCACCACCAGGGCCTGGACCTCGACCAGCAGCGGCCGCTGGCCGTCGAGCACCGGGGCCACCACCGACCCGGGCACCCCCGGCTGGCGGTCGGCCAGGAACAGCGCGCTGGGGTCGGGCACGGCCGCCAGCCCCCCCTCGCCCATCTCGAACAGGCCCAGCTCGTGGGTGCCGCCGAAGCGGTGCTTGACCGCCCGCAGCATGCGCAGGGCGTGGTGGCGCTCGCCCTCGAACGCCAGCACGGTGTCGACCAGGTGCTCGAGCACCCGGGGCCCCGCCAGCCCGCCGTCCTTGGTGACGTGGCCCACGAGGACCATGCTGACCCCCCGGCCCTTGGCCTCGCCCACCAGCCGCTGGGCGCACCCCCGCACCTGGGCCACCGACCCTGGGCCCGACCCCAGGTCGGGGTCGTGGACGGTCTGGATCGAGTCGACCACCACCACGTCGGGCCCCACCGTGTCGACGTGGCCCACGATCTGGGGCAGCGACGTCTCGGCCACCAGCCACAGGGCCGGGGCCGACAGACCCAGCCGCTCGGCCCGCAGGGCGACCTGGCGGGCCGACTCCTCGGCCGTGACGTAGAGGCAGGTCGCCCCCCGCTCGGCCAGCGCCGCCAGCGCCTGGAGCAGCAGCGTGGACTTTCCCACGCCGGGCTCGCCCCCCACCACCGTGACCGACCCGGGGACGAGCCCGCCGCCCAGCACCCGGTCGAGCTCGTCGTCGCCGGTGGGGACGGGTGAGGTGGCGTCGCCCACCGCCTCGGCGATGGGGATGGGGACGGACAGCCAGCCGCCCGACCACGCGGCGGTGGCGGCGGCCCAG
>DASXRH010000316.1:0-1891 GCA_036506715.1 Acidimicrobiales bacterium | reverse complement strand
GTCCGACCTGGCGGCCAGCGACGACCGCTGGCAGGTGCTGGCGCTGCGCTACTTCAACCCGGTGGGCGCCCACCCCAGCGGGCGCATGGGCGAGGACCCCGAGGGCATCCCCAACAACCTCATGCCGTACATCATGCAGGTGGCCGCGGGCCGCCACCCGTTCGTGCGGGTGTTCGGCGACGACTACCCCACCCGCGACGGCACCGGCGTGCGTGACTACCTCCACGTCGTCGACCTGGCCCTCGGCCACCTGGCCGCCCTCGACGCCGTGGACGGGGTCAAGGGCTGCGTGCCCGTCAACCTGGGCACCGGCACGGGGCACACGGTGATGGAGGTGATCGCCGCCGCCTCCCGGGCGGTGGGCCGGGACCTGCCCTACCGGGTGGTCGACCGCCGGCCGGGCGACATCGCCGCCACCTGGGCCGACCCGGCGCTGGCCCACGAGCTGCTGGGCTGGCGGGCCACCCGGTCGCTGGACGAGATGGCGGCCGACCACTGGCGCTGGCAGTCGACCAACCCCGAGGGCTACCGCACGGCCGGCGCCGGCTAGACCATCGCGAACCGGCGCGCGCAACGTGCGCACATCGCAGGTAACGCGCGCCGGTTCGTGGGACCGCACCGGCGGCGGCCTCGCCGCCCGTCCCGAGGAAGGGAGACCGCCATGTCCCTCGTCAGCCCGAGCGGCGACGGCGCCGTGATCGTGCGGGCGGCCGCCACTGAGGTCGTGGGCGGCCCGGGGGCGCGGGTCCGCCTGCTGGTCGACGGCGACGCCAGCGGCGGGGCGCTCACGTCCCAGCAGGTCACGCTGGCCGAGGGGGCTGACGGCGCCGCCCCCCACCATCACGCCCACGCCACCGAGCTGTTCTACGTGCTGGGCGGCACGGTCCAGGTGCTGGCGGGCGAGACCGTCGCCCTGGCCGAGGTGGGCGACGTCATCGTGGTGCCGCCCCACCTGCCCCACGCGTTCGCCGCCCCGCCGGGACGCGACGCCGACCTGCTCATCGTGCTCACGCCCGGCATCGAGCGCTTCGATTACTTCCGGCTGCTCGACCGGCTGGGCCGGGGGGAGGCCACCCTCGACGACCTGCTGGCCTCGCAGGACCGGTTCGACAACCACTTCCTCGACAGCCCGGCCTGGCGCGCGGCCCGCGCGGGCTGAGCGCGGCGTTCAGACGGCGCACACCATCCCGACGACCGCGTCGACCAGCTCGTCGCGGGTGGGAGCGCCGGGCGCGGCCCGGCTGAGCACGATGCCGGCCTCGGTGAGCGCGCCGTAGACCAGGACCGCCAGCGCCGGCCCGGCCGGCATCCGCAGCAGGCCGGCCCGCTCGAGGGCGGCCAGCCCGCCGGTCATGGTGTCGAGGCCGGTGCCGGCGTCGATGGCGTGCCAGGTCTCCGAGCCCAGCACCGACGGGGCGTCGACCACGGCGATCTGGTGGTAGTCGGGCCGGACGGCGAAGTCCAGCAGCGCCCGGCACCCCCGCCGGAACCCGTCGAGCACATCCCGGCCCCCGAGGGCGGCGGCGGTGACGGTGGCGTCGAGCTCGCGTGTGAGGTCGGCGAACACCTCGCGGAACAGCGCCGACTTGTCCTCGAAGTGGTGGTAGAGGGCGCCCCGGGTCACGCCTGCGGCCTCGACGACTTCGGTGGTCGACGTGCCGGCGAAGCCGTGGGTGGCGAACAGGTGCCGCGCCGCGGCGACGATGGCCGTGCGGGTCATCTCCGCTTCCTGTGCCGTGCGTCGCACCATCGTCGGTCGTCGCCTTTCGTCACCCTTGACACCGACCAGTCCCTGTTTAACATACAGACAGTCTGTATGTAACAGTTCCGGCGGGAACCAGGAGGCGGCGCAATGGCGGACATCATCGTGATCGGTGCAGGCCTGGGCGGG
>DASXRH010000315.1:0-1683 GCA_036506715.1 Acidimicrobiales bacterium | reverse complement strand
GACGCCGCCATCAACCCCGGCAACTCGGGCGGCGCTCTCGTCAACGCCGACGGCCAGGTGGTGGGCATCAACACCGCCATCGCGTCGCTGGCCCAGGGCACCACGTCGCAGGGCGGCAACATCGGCGTCGGCTTCGCCATCCCGATCGACTCGGCCCGCGACATCGCCGACCAGCTGGTCACGAACGGCAAGGTCACCCACGCCTTCCTGGGCGTCCGCATCGCCGATACCACCTCGGGCGACGGCGCCCTGGTCGGCAGCGTCGAGGCCGGACAGCCGGCCGCCCAGGCAGGGCTGCAGCAAGGCGACGTCATCACCAAGATCGGCGACCAGGCCGTCACCGACGCCGCCGACCTCACGGCCGCCATCCGGACCTTCAAGCCCGGCGACAAGGTGACCGTGACCTACACCCGCGACGGCAACGAGCACACCGCCGACGTCACGCTGGCCGAGCTGCCCAGCGGGAACTGACAGCGGGTCACCCGGCGGCCTGAGCGAGCGGGTCGCCACCACATCAGCCAAGGTCGATGGGGGTCGCCGTGAGGCGGCCCCCATCTTGGTTGGGGACCGAGGGGCGCCGCTGGGTGCGTGCCTCCGATCGTGCCCGGACTCGGGGGAACCCGGGCACAGCGGCGGGCGACGGCGTCGACACGACGCCGTCCCCGCCGCACTGTCGCGCCGGGGCTCAGGCCGGTGGCAGGTCCAGGAGGAACCCCCGGCCGGTCACCGTGTGGATCACCAGTCCCAGCGGGCCGATGCGACGGCGCAGCCGGTTGACCACGCCGTCGACGGCCCGGGGGTCGGCAGGCGGGGCGTCCGGCCACCCGGCGCGCGCCAGTGCCTCGCGCCGCACCACCTGGCCGGCGCTGGTGAGCAGCGCGGTGGCGAGGCACTGCTCCAGCGGGGGCAGGGGCACCCAGCCACGGTCGGTGCGCAGGACGCCGTCGGCGTCCACGGTGGGCCGGGCGGCGCCGGCGCCCACCCGGGCCCGGGCGGCCACGGTCGAGACCCGGACCTCCAGCTCCTCGGGCGTGACCGGCAGGCGGACCCAGTCCTCGAGATCGTCGGTGGACACCGGGGCGGGCTCGCTCCCGGTGATGAGCAGGACCCGCGGGCGGCGGGCGGCGGCGAGCCGCCGGCACGTGGCCGCGTCCTCGGGCCAGCGGATGAGCGCGACGTCGGGGGACGTGGGGGCATCGAGGATGCCGGTCGCCCGGTCGCCATCGTCGGCGTGCACGGAATCTCCTCCGGTTCGGTTGTCGGTCGTCGACGCGCGGCGCCCGCGGGGGCCGCCGCGTGGACGGCCGTCAAAGGCGAACGCCTGCGAACCGGAGGGACGGAGGACCGCGGGAGCGACGGGTGCGGACCTGGACCAGCGCCGGGCGCCGGGTGGCGACGGCGACCATCACCACGACGAGGACGGCGGCGACCAGCGCCGCCGCCGGGGGCAGGTCGGCGGGCTCGGACAGCGGCGAGCGCTGGGTGTCGAGCACACCCCGATGGCGGGCCTGGTGGATGGCGCCCAGGTGGGGCGACCGGGCGGGATCGCTCCAGGTGGCGGCGCCCACCAGGTTGAGGCAGTCGATCGCCAGCAACGCGCCGAGCACCGCCAGGGCGGCGGCGGCGACGGTCAGGCGGGCGCGGGCGCGACGGCGCGACCCCGGCCGCGGAATCGGCAGCCGC
>DASXRH010000314.1:0-6136 GCA_036506715.1 Acidimicrobiales bacterium | reverse complement strand
CGACTCGGGCTTCGCCCCCGCCGACGACGGCACCGGCGACTCGGCTCAGACGACCGAGGGCACGGTGAGCGCCTCGGCGGCCGACACCGACGGTGGGGGCGGGGACGGCATGCCCGTGTGGGTCATCGCCCTGGCGGCGGTGGTCGTGTTCGGCGGGGCGGCCGCCGCGGTGCGGACCATCCGCAGCACACGGGGGTTCGGCGGCCGCTCCGGTGGCGCCGACTACGACGGGTCCAGCGGCGGGTCCGATCCCGGTACGGGGTCCGGCGACGACGCCGACGACGACACGGCGGCGACGCCGGCGAGGTCGGCCGACACGCCGTGACCGCCCGGCGCGCGGGGTTCGCGGTCGTGGCCGCGCTGGCCGCGCTCGTGCTGCACGCCGGACCGGCGGGTGCCGACCCGCCCCGGCCCACCGACTACCGCTCGACGGTGACCGGGTTCGATCCGGCGACCGGCGTGGTGCGGGCCGAGATCGTCGGCGGTGACACGTTCCTGCAGCTCACCGTGGACGACGGCCACGAGGTGGTGGTCGACGGCTACAACCGCGAGCCCTACCTGCGGTTCCGGGCCGACGGCACCGTCGAGCGCAACCGCCACTCGCCGGCCACCTACCTCAACGAGAGCCGCACCGGGCAGGTCACGCTGCCGGCCGAGGCCGACGAGGAGGCCCGACCCGACTGGGAGCGGGTCGGCAGCGGCGGCACGTACACCTGGCACGACCACCGGATCCACTGGATGGGCGCCGGGCGCCCCCAGGGGCTCCAGCCGGGCGACAAGGTCCAGGACTGGACGGTGTCGCTGGTGGTCGACGGCACCCCCGCCAAGATCACCGGCACGCTGGTGCTGGCCGAGGGCGTGAGCCCGCTGCCGTGGGTCGTGCTCGGTCTGGTGGCCGCCGGCCTGGTGGTGCTGGTCGGCCGGCGCCACCCGCTGCGGGCCGCCCCGGCCGCCGTGTTCGTGGCCGCCGCCGGCGCCATGGTGGCCGGCACCGCCCAGTACCGCCTGGTGCCCGACGGCGCCGGCGCCAACCCGCTGCTCATGGCCGTGCCGGCCGCGGGCCTGGGCCTGTCCGCCGTGGCCCTCGGCCTGCGGGGCCGCTCGCCGGCCGTGCCCGTCACGCTGGCGGCCGCGGCGGCGGTGATCGGCTGGGCCGTCCTGCGGGCCCCGGTGCTGTGGAAGCCCGTCCTGCCGACCGATCTGCCGTACGCCCTCGACCGCGGCCTCACCGCCGCCGCCCTCGGCCTCGCCCTCGCCGCCGCCGGCCTGGTGGTGTGGGGCGGCGGCCTCGCCGTCGCGACCCCCCACCCGGCCACCGCATCGACCGCCGCGGGCGGCGGCACCCCGGCGGCATAGCCGGACCCGGAACGGCTGGGGCCGCCGCCACCGGGGGAAGGGGGAACCCCACGGTGACGGCGGCCCGGCGCCCGGTGGGCAGCCCAACGGCCGGTCCGGAGCCGGTCGATGGCCTGAACCCGCCGGCCGGCCCGGCTATTCCGCGATGGCGGGCTGATGTGCTCCTCGTGTCAGGGACGACCGTGGTCAGGAGACCGGGACGACCACTTCCAGCTGGTCCTGGTCGATGTCGCTGGTGCGGACCGTGACGTCGAGGTCCCAGTTGCCCGCGAAGGGGATGTCGGTGCCGTCCGCCCGATACCGGCCGTTGCCGGCGTCGGTCAGGGTGAGGTCGATGGGCCCCAGCTGCTTGTCGGGGAGCTGCAGCGAACCCGTGACCTCCTCGGGCACCAGCGGCGTGCCGCCGTGGTCGGTGACCTGGAGGCGGATGTCGTTGGCGCCGGCCCGGGCCGGCGTCACGTCGACGGTGAGGGCCACGGTCTCGCCGTGGACCTCGGTCGAGAACGGCCCGCCCAGCGTTGACGACGAGCTGCCGGGCACGGCGTTGACCAGCAGGGCGGCCACGGCCAGCACGCAGACGCCGATGCCGACCTCGACCGCGACCGACCGGCGCAGCAGCGACAGGCGGGCGGCGCCGTGCCCGGGCGAGGCGGCGACCGCCCCGGGGCCGGGCGACAGGGTGAGCGCGTGGTCGCGGGCGGCGGCCCGCTCGCGGACCCACGCCCGGCTGAAGGCGGCCGCGCACAGCATGGCCCCGACCAGCAGCACCTTGATCACCAGCAGCCGCCCGTAGTCGGTGTCGAAGAGCGCGTCGTACGAACCCACCTGGCGTATGCCCTGGATGGTGCCGCTCGCCACGATCAGCACGACGGCCACGAACGCCACCTGCGAGAACCGGGCCACGATCGCCTCGATGTCGCCCTCGGCGTCCTGCCACAGCACGGCGGCGGCCAGCACCGCGAGCCCGCCCAGCCACACGCTGACCCCGCCCAGGTGGACGAGGTCGACCGCGAAGGCCAGCGGCACCCAGTCGCCCGACGAGGCGTGGCCGGTCACGCTCACCGTCACCAGCAGCGCCAGCCCCAGGCCGACGGCCGCCCACCGGTCGAGCCGGCGCAGCCGGACCAGCACGGCGACCACGCCCAGCAGCACCAGCCGCAGCAGCCACGCCCGGCCGGTGCGCACGCCCAGCTCGTCGCCGACGATGCCGGGGTCGAACGCGTCGCCGAGCGAGCCGCCGGTGGCGTAGGCCCCCTGCAGGGGGATGCACAGGACGGTGGCCACGGCGGCCGTGACCAGACCCCCGGCGAGCAGCCGCCGGGCCCGGCGGTCGGCCAGGCCGGCCGGCCACAGCCAGGTGAGGAACACCAGCGACCCGACGACCACGACCAGCCCGGCGAAGGCGGCGAACCGGGCCGCCCCGTAGATGCCGCCGAGCACGTGGTCGCCGCCGGCGGTGCCGCTGCCGCCGAGCACGTCGGCGATGAGCGCCTTGTCGTCGGCGGCGGCCCCGGCGGCGGTGCCGACCCGGAAGGTGAAGGCCCCGGACACGGGGTGGCTGTCGGAGGAGACGGCCTTCCACGTGACCACGTAGGCGCCGTCGTCGAGGTCGGGCAGCGCCAGCACCACCTGGGACCGCTGGCCCTGCGGGTGCTCGGGCGCCCTGTCGGTCACCGCCGCGCCGGTGGCGTCGAGCACCCGGACGCTGTCGTCGCTGATGTCGACCGCCTCGCTGAACTGGAGCACGACCTGGCTGGGCGGCGTGGCCAGCTGCTCGCCAGGGGTGGGCTGGGTCGAGAGCAGCTCGGCATGGGCGTCGGCCCGGGCGGGCGTGAGAAGCAGGCCCAGCGCCACCACCGCGAGCGCGGCGGCGGCGCGGGCGGCGGTCGCCGGGCCCCGGCCCCCGGCCCGCCTCACTGGTGCACCCTTCGGGATGCACGCAGTGAGCGGTCGGCACTTCGTGCCGAGTACCGCCCTGTGCTGATGATTCGCTCGCTCCGCTCGCTCATACGAGGCGCACCACGACGGACGGGCGGGGCGCCCGCCGCGCCAGCGCCCACAGGCACACCAGGCCGGCCACCTCGAGCAGGTGGACGACCTCGCGGCCGAGCAGGGCGTTGCCCGACAGCACGTCGAGGCCGGAGATGACCACCATCGATGCCACCAGCACGCTGGCCAGCGGCAGCATGCCCCAGGCCCGGGCCGGCCACAGCACGGCGACGAGGAAGCCCACCGCCAGCCCCATGTCCCACGCCGTCAGCTCGTGGGCGAAGTGGACCGACGCGTGGCCGTCGTGCAGGAACACGCCGGGCCACGACACCACCAGCTGGGCAGCGCACACGAGCCCGAGCAGGACCCGCCACTCGCCGGTGGCCAGCAGGCCGACCCGCCGCCGCTCGGGGTCGGGGGGTGCGGTGAGCGTGGCCAGGACCGCCGGGGGCAGCGGCACGGGATCGCGGGGCGTGCTGCCCACGGCCCCGGCCAGGGCGGCGGCCTCGCCGGCCCAGGCCGCGCAGTCGGCGCACCCCCCGAGGTGGGCGTCGACCGCCTCGGCGGGCACACCGGGGTCCTCGCCGTCGAGACGGGCGGAGATGGCTTCGCGGCAGATGCTGCAACGCATGGAACAACAGTCGTCGGCGGCGGCCGACTAGTTCCCCGGCCCCGGCACGGCCTACCGTGGCCCGCTTGGTGGACGAGACGACCGCACTGGCCCTGGCGGCGCGCGACGGCGACCGGGTGGCGCTGTCCGCGTTCGTGCGGGGGACCTGGGGGGACGTGACCCGGCTGGTGGCGGCCGTGGCCGGGCGCGACCTGGCCGAGGACGCCGCCCAGGACGCCTACCTGCGGGCCATCCGGGCGCTGCCCGCCTTCCGGGGTGAGTCCAGCGCCCGCACCTGGCTGCTGTCGATCGCCCGGCGGGCGGCCGTCGACGCCGTGCGCGGCGCCTCCCGCCGCCGGCGCCTGGCCCGGCTGGTGGCGGACCGCACCGATCCGGCCGGCGGGGCGGTGGCGCTCGGGGACGGCGTGCTGACCGAGCAGCTGCTCGCCCGCCTCGACCCCGACCGCCGCACCGCCTTCGTGCTCACCCAGCTGCTCGGGTTCGACTACGCGGGGGCGGCCGAGGTGTGCGGCTGCCCGGTCGGGACCATCCGGTCGCGGGTGGCCCGGGCCCGCGAGCAGCTCGTCGCCGAGATGCAGCCCCAGCTCCAGACCTGATCTGATCCGGGACATGCTGCCGACGCTGCCGGTCACCGCCAGCCTCGACGACCTGCGGGCGGCGCTGGCCGGGCCGGGGGTGGCGGTCCTCCAGGCGCCGCCCGGCGCGGGTAAGACGACGATCGTGCCGCTCGCCCTGGCCGACGAGCCGTGGCTGGCCGGCCGGCGCATCGTGATGCTCGAACCGCGGCGGCTGGCCACCCGGGCCGCCGCCCGGCGCATGGCGGCGCTGCGGCGCGAGCGGGTGGGCGAGCTGGTCGGCTACCGCACCCGCGACGACCGCCAGGTGGGGCCCGCCACCCGGGTCGAGGTGGTGACCGAGGGGATCCTCACGCGCCGCCTCCAGCGCGACCCCGGCCTCGACGGCGTGGGGCTCGTGATCTTCGACGAGTTCCACGAGCGCAGCCTCCAGGCCGACCTGGGCCTGGCCCTGGCCCTCGACGCGCGCCGCCACCTGCGACCCGATCTCCGCATCCTCGTCATGTCGGCCACCCTCGACGGCGACCGGGTGGCGGCGCTGCTGGGCAACGGCGGCGACCCGGCCCCCGTGGTCACCAGCGACAGCCGCAGCCACCCGGTGGACGTGCGGTGGGCGCCCCGCCGGCCCCGCGAGCACGTCGAGCCGGCGGCGGTGGCGGCCGTGCGCCAGGTCCTGCGGACCGAGCCCGAGGGCGACGTGCTGGTGTTCCTACCGGGGGCGGCCGAGATCGGGCGCACGGCCGACGGCCTGTCGTCGGTCGTGGGCCCGGACGTCGACCTCCACACGCTGTACGGCGCCCTGTCCGCCGGTGAGCAGGACGCGGCGCTGGTCCCCGGCCTGCCGGGCCGGCGCAAAGTGGTGCTGGCCACCGACATCGCCGAGACCAGCCTGACCGTCGAGGGCGTGCGCATCGTGGTCGACGCGGGCCTGGCCCGGCGACCGGTCCTCGACGCCACGACCGGGCTGACCCGGCTGGAGACGGTGGCGGCCTCGCGGGCCTCGGCCGACCAGCGCGCGGGGCGGGCCGGCCGGCTCGGTCCGGGGGTGGCGGTGCGGCTGTGGTCGAAGGTCGAGCATGCGGCCCGCCGGCCGTACACCGAGCCCGAGATCCGCCAGGCCGACCTGGCCGGTCTGGCCCTCGAGCTGGCCGTGTGGGGCACCGACCCCGGCGACCTGCCGTTCCTCGACCCGCCGCCGGGCCGGGCGCTGGCCGAGGCCTGGCGGCTGCTCGCCGAGCTGGGGGCCCTCGACGGCGAGGGCCGGCCGACCCCCGCCGGCCGGCAGATGGTGGCGCTGCCGCTGCACCCCCGGCTGGCCCGGATGGTGCTGGTGGGGGCCGAGCGGGGCCAGGGGTGGCTGGCCTGCCTGCTGGCCGCCGTGCTGGAGGACCGGGACGTGCTGCGGGGCCGGCCCGACGACCTGCCCACCGACGTGGGGCTGCGGCTGGCGCTGCTGGACGACCCCGGGCAGCGTCACCCGCTGGCCGACGGCCGGGCGTTGCGCCGGGCCCGCGACCGGGCCCACGATCTGGCCCGCCGGGCCGGCGTGACCGCCGGCGGGGGCGACATGGCCGAGGCCGGGCTG
>DASXRH010000313.1:0-2542 GCA_036506715.1 Acidimicrobiales bacterium | reverse complement strand
GTGGTCACCGTCATGCGCCGGCTCTGACCCGGGCGACCACGACGGGGCCGGCCGGTTGTCCGGTGTCGTGGCGGTCGGCGCCGTTGGTCCGCGGCGTCGACCGCTGCGCCGGGGGCGGACCGGTCCACGTCGAGCTTGGGTCGCCCAGGTGAGTGTCGACCTTGCGGCGAGCCGGTGCCACAGCTGCTCGAGTCACCGCAGGCGGTGGGCCGGGGCCCCGGTGGCCGACGGCCCGCGCGGGTGCCAGATGCACGCCGGGTTGTCGGACGTGTCGCCGTAGCGCCCGTGGCGCCCAGCTCCGCCGCTGATCCGCGGCGCCCTCGGGCGGGTCAGGCGCCGTGACGGAGGAGGTCGGCCAGCGCCGTGTAGACGTCGTCGAGCGACGACCGCTCGACCCGCTCGTCCCTCGTGTGGGCGAGGGTCGAGTCGCCGGGGCCGAAGTTGACCGCCGGGATGCCGGCGGCAGCGAAGCGGCTGACATCGGTCCAGCCGAGCTTGGCCCTGACCGGGAGGTCGTGGCGGGTGCGGAGGGCCGCCAGCAGCGGGTGGGTCAACCCGGGCCGGGCGGCGTCGGCGACGTCGAGCACCTCGACGGTGTCGCCGTCCTCCAGGTAGGGGGCGAGCACCGACTCGACGTGGGCACGGGCCTCGTCGGCCGACCGATCGGGGGCATAGCGGTGGTTGAGCGTGATCTCGGCGTGGTCCGGGACGACGTTGGCGGCCACTCCCCCACTTACGAACACGGCCTGGAGGGCTTCGCGGAACTCGCATCCGTCGATGACCGGACGCCGGGCCTCATAGCCGTCGAGGGCGGCCAGGACTCGGCCGGCCCGGTGGAGGGCGTTGCGGCCCATCCAAGGGCGGGCGGTGTGGGCGCGGGCGCCCGTCAGAACGACCCGGAGGCGCATCGTCCCCTGGCAGCCCGCCTCGATCGCTGCGTCCGTCGGCTCGCCGAGGACGGCGGCGTCGCCTGCCACGAGGTCCGGGCGCCGGGCGAAGAGGTGGCCGAGGCCGTTGTGCTCGGCGGCGACCTCCTCGGCGGTGTAGAAGACCCAGGTCACATCGATGGCGGGGTCGGGCACCGCCTCGGCCAGGGCGATCATGACGGCCAGGCCGCCCTTCATGTCGGCGGCGCCGAGACCCCAGAGGACCTCGCCGTCGACCCGGGGAGTGCCGTTGCCGTTGACCGGGACCGTGTCGAGGTGGCCGGCGACCACCAGCCGGACGTCGCGACCGAGGTCGGTGCGGGCGACGACGTTGTCGTCGATGCGGGTCACCGTGAGGTGGTCGAGGGACCGCAGACGCTGCTCGACGTGGTCGGCGAGCGCCGCCTCGGCGTGGCTCTCGGACGGGATCGCCACCAGGTCGGCGGTGCTCGCGAGGAGGTCGGTCACGGGATGAGGCTACGGGAGGGACCCGGGCCCGATGGAAAGGGGTTGCGAGGCTGCCGTCCGCGGCTGCGGCCACGGTGCGGCGGGGGTCGGTCCAGGGGCGCATATCGTTGGCGACCGTGAGCAACTCCCCCGCATCGCCTGCGTCCGCTGATGGTCCTGCTTCGCCCTCCGGGGCGTGGGCGGTCGGGTTGGCCACCATCGCCGACGGCGGGCAGGTCCTCGACACCTGGTATCCGTCGCCGTCGCGGGCGTCGGCGGCCGAGGTCGGGCAGGTCGCGGACCTGCTCGGCGGGGCAGTGCCCGGGACCGTGCGGCTCGACGCCGGGACGGCGTCGGACGAGCTGGGGATCGACGTCGGCGGGCTCGTCGGGCACGATCGTGGCCGGGGGGTCAGCCGGGTACCAGTGGCGACGTTCGTCGAGGGGCTCGACGACCCGCCCATCGACACCCACGACGTCTACCTGCGGCTGCACCTGCTCTCGCACCGGCTCGTCGCCCCGAACGGGGCCAACCTCGACGGCGTGTTCGGGCTGCTGAACAACGTCGTGTGGACCACGGCCGGGCCCTGCGCCGTGACCGACTTCGAGCGGACCCGGCTGTCGATGCTGGCCGCGGGGCGGCCGCTGCAGGTGCTCGGGGTCGACAAGTTCCCGCGGATGACCGACTACGTGATGCCCTCCGGCGTGCGCATCGCCGACGCCGACCGGGTCCGCCTCGGCGCCCACCTGGCCGAGGGCACGACCGTGATGCACGAGGGCTACGTCAACTTCAACGCCGGCACGCTCGGCGCCGCCATGGTCGAGGGGCGGATCAGCCAGGGCGTCGTCGTCGGCGAGGGGTCCGACGTGGGCGGCGGCGCGTCCATCATGGGCACCCTGTCCGGCGGGGGCAAGGAGGTCGTGCGGGTCGGCGCCCGGTGCCTCATCGGGGCCAATGGCGGCATCGGCATCTCGCTCGGCGACGACTGCACGGTCGAGGCCGGGCTCTACGTCACCGCCGGCACCCGGGTCACCCTGCCGGACGGGACCGTGACCAAGGCGCTCGAGCTCAGCGGGCGGGACGGCCTGCTGTTCCGCCGGAACAGCACGTCGGGTGCGGTCGAGGTGCTCTCGCGCACACCCGGCTCGGTCGAGCTGAACACGGCGCTC
>DASXRH010000312.1:0-10343 GCA_036506715.1 Acidimicrobiales bacterium | reverse complement strand
GCCGCCCATGCCGGGCGGGCGGATCTGCTGCCAGTCGTCGCCCGACTGCCGCCACACGGCGCCGTCGGACGAGGCGCCGTCGCCCACCCGGCCCACGGCCAGCGCGCCGCCCTTCACCGTCACCGCCGCCGCGATCGACTCGCTCACGCCCCGGCGGGCGGGCGTGATGGCGTGGCGCCGCCAGTCCCTCGCCCCCTTGCCCGTCCACACCGCGGCCACGGAGCCGCCGGCGTCGGGGTCGTACATCGAGCCCACGATCGTCCATGGCTTGCCGTCGCCCGCCGGCTCCAGCAGGTCGGACACCGTGGCCACCGGCTTCTCGAACGCCAGGGACGCGCCGGACGCCCGGCTGAACGTCGCCCGCTGGCGGTCGGGGCCGGCCTCGGAGCCCGCGCACGCGCTCGCGCCGAGGGCGAGCGCCACGGCGGCGGCGAGCGCCGCGCGCAGATGGGAGCGGTGGCGGGCTGTGGCGTGCACGGAGAACCTCCGGTCGGTTGTCGGCCCCCCAGACCATCCCAGTCGACGGCGCGATTCTCGCCGTTCGGGAGTCGGCCCGTACAATCGGACCATCATGTGCGCAGGAACGAGGCCCCCAGGTGAAGGTCGGCGTGCTCGCCCTTCAGGGCGCCTCGGCCCGGCACGCCTCCATGCTGTCACGGCTGGGCACCCGGCCGGTGGCATTGCGCGCCCCGGCTGATCTCGACGACGTCGACGCCGTCGTGCTGCCCGGCGGCGAGTCCACCACGATCTCGATGCTGCTCGAGTCCTCCGGGCTGTTCCCGGCGCTGGCCGAGCGGCTCGCCGGGGGGCTGCCCGCCCTCGGCACCTGCGCGGGGATGATCTTGCTCGGCCGCGAGATCCTCGACGGCCGGCCCGACCAGCGCTGCTTCGGCGCCATCGACATCGCCGTGCGCCGCAACGCGTTCGGCCGCCAGGTCGACTCGTTCGAGGCCGACCTGGCCGTCGCCGGCCTGGCGGGGGAGGACGAGCCCCTGCACGGCGTGTTCATCCGGGCGCCCGTCGTCGAGCGGGTCGGCCCCGAGGTCGACGTACTCGCTACCGTCGAGGGTCAGCCCGTCCTCTGCCGCCAGGGGCCCGTGCTCGTGGCGGCGTTCCATCCCGAGCTCGGCGACGACCCCCGTCTCCACGAGCTGTTCCTCACCGAGGTGGTGTGATGTCCGGCCATTCCAAGTGGGCGACCATCAAGCACAAGAAGGCCGCCAACGACAAGGCCCGCGGCAAGCTGTTCGCCAAGGTGCTGCGCCAGGTCGAGGTGGCGGCCCGCGAGGGCGGCGGCGATCCCGAGACCAACCCCACCCTGCGCACCATGTTCCAGAAGGCGCGGGACAACTCGATCCCCCTCGACACCATCGAGCGGGCGGTCAAGCGGGGCACCGGCGAGCTCGACGGCGTCACCTACTCGCAGATCACCTACGAGGGCTACGCCCCCGCCTCGGTGGCGGTCATGGTCGAGGTGCTCACCGACAACCGCAACCGCACCGGCGCCGAGATCCGCAACATCTTCACCAAGAACGGCGGGTCGACGTCCGAGCCCGGCGCCGTGGCCTGGCAGTTCGACCGCAAGGGCCAGATCATCGTGCCCCGGGCCACCGACGAGGAGGAACTGATGCTCACCGCCCTCGACGCCGGGGCCGAGGACATCGTCGACGACGGCGACTCGTGGCGGGTCGTGACCCCGCCCACCGACCTGCACGCGGTGCGCACCGCGCTGGAGGAGGCGGGCATCGCCATCGACTCGGCCGACCTCACGATGGTGCCCCAGTCGACCGTCGCCCTCGACACGGCCGAGAGCGCCAAGAAGGTGCTGCGGCTCATCGACGCCCTCGACGACCAGGACGACGTCCAGGCCGTGCACGCCAACTTCGACATCCCCGACGCCATCCTCGAGACCGTGGAGGCCGGGTGAGCGCGGTCGGGGTCGGCGACCCCGCCCCCGGGTTCACGCTGGCCGGCACCGACGGCACCCCCGAGGGCCACCGCGACTACGAGCTGTCCGAGCTGCGGGGCGGGCCGGCCGTGCTCGTCTTCTACCCGGGGGACAACACCCCGGTGTGCACCCGCCAGCTCAACAGCTACACCGCCGACATCGACCAGTTCCTCGAGGTCGACGCCACCGTCTGGGCCATCAGCCCCCAGTCGGTCGAGAGCCACGACGGGTTCGCCGGCAACCAGGGCGGCTTCGCCTTCCCCCTGCTGGCCGACGTGGACAAGGCGGTGGGCGGGGCCTACGGCATCCTCGGTCCGGTGGGGTTCTACCGGCGGTCGATCTTCGTGGTCGACGCCGAGGGCACCATCCGCTACGCCCACCGGGCGGTGGCGGGCCTGTGGTTCAAGCCCACCGACGAGCTGGTGGCCGCGGTCACCGCCGCCACGCCCTCCGCCTGAGGCCGGCCGGCGCCAGGGTCCACCCGGCCGGTCCGGCTACCGGCTAGGGTCCGAACCCATGTTCGTGCTCGGCATCGACCCGGGCCTGTCTCGCTGCGGCTACGGCGTCGTGCAGCGGGCCGGGCGCCGCCCTCGGGCGGTGGCCGCCGGCGTGCTGCGCACCGATCCGGCGCTGCCGGTGCCCCGGCGGCTCGCCGCGCTCCAGGTCGACCTGCGGGCGCTGCTGGCCGAGCACCGCCCCGCCGTGGTGGCGGTCGAGCGGGTCCTGTTCCAGGTCAATGCCCGCACGGCCATCCCCGTGGCCCAGGCGGCCGGACTGGCCATGGCCGAGGCCGTGGCCGCCGGGTGCGACGTCGTCGAGTACTCGCCCAACCAGGTCAAGCAGGCCGTCGCCGGCTTCGGCGGCGCCGGCAAGGAGCAGATCGAGCGCATGGTCCAGACCCTGCTCGGCATCACCACCCCCCTGCGGCCGGTCGACGCCGCCGACGCGGTGGCCCTGGCGCTGTGCCACCTCGCCCACGCGCCCCTCCAGCGCCGCGTGGCGGCCTCGGGCGCGGCGGTGGCCCGGTGATCGGCTCGCTGCGGGGCCGGCTGCTCCACCGGGGCGCCGGCGAGGTCCTGGTCGAGGTGGCCGGCGTCGGCTACGTCGTGGTCACCTCGCCCACCACGGTGGTGGCCCTCGGCGAGGTCGGCGACGAGGTGTTCGTGTGGATCCACCACCACGTGCGCGAGGACGCCGAGACCCTGTACGGCTTCGGCTCCCGCGACGAGCGGGTCACCTTCGACGCCCTGCTCGGGGCGCACGGAGTGGGGCCGGCGCTGGCGCTGGCCATCCTGTCGATCCACGCCCCCGCGGCACTGGCCCGCATCCTCGCCGAGGACGACGTGGCCGCCCTCTGCCTGGTGCCGGGGGTGGGGCGCAAGACGGCGGCCCGGCTGCTGGTCGAGCTCAAGTCCCGCCTCGACATCCCGGTCGGCCCGGTGCCGGCCACGGTGGGCGGCGGGCCCGTGGCCGTCGCCGGCGAGCGCTCGCCGACCACCGACGTGCGCGAGGCGCTGGCCGGTCTCGGCTACTCGTCCGACGAGATCCGCTCGGCCACCGCCGAGCTGGTGCCCGACGGCGACGCCGCCGCCATGCTGCGGGCCGCCCTCCAGCACCTGGCGGGCCGGCGGTGACGGGCAGGGGGGCGTACCGCCGTGCGTGAGGAGCTGCTCGACCCCGAGCCCGGGCCCGGCGACGACGCTACGGCCGAGACGTCGCTGCGCCCGCGGCGCCTGGCCGACTTCGTGGGCCAGGCCGAGCTCAAGGCCCACCTGGGCATCGTGGTCGAGGCCGCCCGCCGCCGGGGCCAGGCCCCCGACCACCTGCTGTTCTCGGGCCCGCCCGGGCTGGGCAAGACAACGCTGGCCGGCATCATCGCCCACGAGCTCGACGCCCACCTCCAGACCACGTCGGGCCCCGCGGTCGAGCGGGCGGGCGACCTGGCCGCCATCCTCACCCAGCTCGACGACGGCGACGTGCTGTTCATCGACGAGATCCACCGCCTGCGCCGGCCCGTCGAGGAGGTCCTCTACCCGGCCATGGAGGACTTCCAGCTCGACATCGTGCTGGGCAAGGGGCCGGCGGCCCGGTCGATCCGCCTCGACCTGCCCCGGTTCACCCTGGTGGGGGCCACCACCCGCACCGGGTCGATCACCGGGCCGCTGCGCGACCGCTTCGGCCTCGTGGCCCGGCTCGACTACTACACGGCCCCCGACCTCGAGGTCATCGTGGCCCGGGCGGGCGGCATCCTCGGCGTGGCCGTCGACGCCGCCGGCTGCGCCGAGATCGCCCGCCGGGCCCGGGGCACGCCCCGCATCGCCAACCGGCTGCTGCGCCGGGTGCGGGACTACGCCGAGGTCACCGGCGACGGCACCGTGGACCGGGCCACCGCCGAGGCGGGCCTCGCCACCTTCGGGGTCGACGACCGCGGCCTCGACAAGGTCGACCGGGCCATCCTCGAGGCGCTGTGCCGCCGGTTCGGGGGCGGACCAGTGGGGCTGTCGACCCTGGCCATCAGCGTCGGCGAGCAGACCGAGACGGTCGAGGACGTCTACGAGCCGTTCCTCATCCAGCAGGGCCTGCTCATGCGGACACCCCGCGGCCGGGTGGCGCTGCCCGCCGCCTGGCAGCACGTCGGCCTGGCCCCGCCGGCCGATTCCGGCCCGGCCGGCGCGTCGCCGACGCTGTGGGGGTGAGCGCCCGGGGCCGGTGAGTCCCGGGGGCCCGCGCCGTCTACCCCTCGGCGGGCCCGATCGAGGAGAGCGCGGATGCCGGAACCGACCGCGGAGTTGAACGAGGGGTTCAGCGATCCCGACGCCACCGCCCGGCCGTGGGCCGACGTGGTCGAGGTGCTGGCGAGCGCCGAGATCTTCTGGCTGTCGACCGTGCGGCGCGACGGGCGCCCCCACGTGACGCCGCTCCCCGCGGTGTGGCTGGACGGCCGAGCTGGACTGGGACTTCACAGTGGGCGACGGCGAGTTCCGCGACCCCGAGGGGCGCCAGGGGCTGGTCTTCCGCGTGGCGCCGGCCAAGGTGCTGGCGTTCGGCAAGGGCGAACCGTTCAGCCAGACCCGCTACCGGTTCACGGGCTGATCAGCGGGCCCGCAGCACCCGGGCGGGCACACCGCCGGCGATGACCCCGCCGGGCAGGTCCTCGGTGACCACCGCGCCGGCGGCCACGACCGTGCCGCCGCCGATCGTGACGCCGGCCAGCACCACCACCCCGGTGCCGAACCACACGTCGTCGCCGATGGTGATGTCGGCGTCCTGCTTCTCCTGGTCGAGGAAGGGGGTGCCCGCCTCGATGCCGTAGTTGGAGGCGGTCACGAAGCAGTTGGGCCCGAAGTTGCAGTCCTCGCCGATGCGGATGGCGCCGAGGTGGTCGCCGGCCCACAGGCTGGTGCGGGCGCCGACCCGGGTGCGGGCGCCGATCGTGATGCGCTCGGCGTTGGCGAAGCTGACGTTGGGGGCGTAGCGCACCCCGGGGCCGACGGTCAGCTTCCCGACCTGGCCGACATGGGTGTAGTGGAAGTAGTGGAGCAGGCGCAGGCCGTGGAGCCAGCTGCGGGGGTCGAGCACCGACCGCAGAAACCGTCTCTGGCGGGCCCGGCCATGGCGCAGGGTCGAGCGCCCGGTGGCGCTCGCCGGGCCGGTGGTCCGGTCGCTGGTGCCGGCCGCGGCGGCGGCCCGGGCTGCGGGCATGGCGAAACCCTGCCACCAGCGCCGGCGCTGCTGCCAGGTCTCCCGCCAGTGGTCGCCCCGGCTCCGGCCGGCTCTGGCCGCCAGCGTGCGGGTGAGGACGCCGCCGACGATCAGGCCCTGGCCCAGGCGGCCCCTGAGCCCCGGCCACCGGCTGCGGACCAGGGTGATGCGCCCGGCCAGCAGCAGCTCCTGCTTGGCGGGGGTGGTGCTGGACGAGGCCCCGACGGCGTGGACCATCACCGCATCGGGGGTGATGGCGCACCGGCGGCCGGTGGCGGCGGCCCGCAGGCACAGGTCGGCGTCCTCGCCGTACATGAAGTAGCGCTCGTCGAATCCGCCGAGCGCCCGCCAGTCGTCGAGCGCGATCAGCAGCAGGCAGCCGGTCACGATGTCCACGGTGCGGACCTCGTCGCGGGCGAAGTCGCCCATGGCCTCGGGGTCGAGCCGGCGCGACCCGGGGCGCAGCGTCGACAGCATGAGCGCGCTGGACAGCAGGCTCCACAGGCTGGGGGCAGCCCAGCACGAGCGGGGGTCGAGGTCGCCGTCGGGGGTGACGGTGCGCCCGCCGGCCACGACCACGTCGGGGTGGCGGCGCGCGAAGGCCACCAGGCGGTCGACGGCGCCGGCCTCCAGGAAGCCGTCGGGGTTGACCAGCAGCAGGTAGTCGCCCTTTGCCTCGGCGGCGCCCAGGTTCACCGCCCGCCCGAAGCCGAGGTTGAGGTCGCTGCGGAGGAGGCGCACGCCGGGGAACTCGGCGGCCACCAGGTCGGCGGAGCCGTCGGCCGATGCGTTGTCGACCACGATGACCTCGAGGTCGTGGTCGGTGGCGGCCGCCGGCAGGGCCTCGAGGCACCGGGCCAGCCAGTCGCGGGTGTTGTAGGAGACGATCACCACGCTGACCAGGGCCGGAGCAGTCGACCCGGGAGTGGTCCCGGTGGCGCTCACGACGGCGACCCCGCAGGAGATGCGGTGCGGGTGGTGTCGTCGCGGCCCCACGCCACGGGGCGGGCGCCCCGCACCAGGCGGCGGGCCCGCAGCTTGGCCACCGCGTTGACGGCCAGGTAGGGCACGGCCTTGGGGAGCAGTCGGGGGTGCTCGACCAGGGCCCGCCACCAGGGGGCGGTGCGCTCCCGGCCGCCGGGCAGGGCGCCGAGGGTGGGGTCGGCGGCGACCTCCATGTTCCCGGCGTAGATGCGGGTGCGCCGCACGACCAGCGACCGCAGGTCGTAGGGCGCCTGGACAACGAACGGATCGGTGGCCACCACCCGGCGCTCGGCCCGGCGGAACAGGTTCCGGGCGAAGAGGTCGTCGGCGATGATCGGGGGGAAGGCGTCGAACCGGGCCCGCCCCTCGGCCGAGAAGGCGTACACGCCCGAGCCCACCGGGGCGTCCGCGAACCAGGGGAGCGCGTTCCACACGTCGTACCAGGCCCGCACCCCCCAGGGGCGGCCGGCGGTGGCGGTGACGAGCGGCGGGGCCGCGCACAGCACGCCGGGCGTGCCGAGCGCCCGGGCCACGTCGGCCACGGCCCGGCCGGTGATGATGACGTCGGCGTCGACGAACACCCGTGGCACGCCGGGAGCGGCGGCGGCGTCGCCGGCGTTGAGGGCGGCGATCTTCGAGGCCTCGGGGGTGGTGACCACCCGGGCCCCGCGCTCGCGGGCGACGTCCTCGGTGCGGTCGGTGCAGCCGTTGCAGGCCACGATGACGTCGAGCCGCTCGCCGTCGAGCCCGTCGGCCAGCGAGTCGAGCAGCCTCCCGATGACGGCCTCCTCGTCGTGGGCCGGGATGACCACGGTGGCCACCGGGTCGCCGCCGCCGGGGCGCGCCGCGCCGCTCACCTGGCCCTCGCCGAGGGCGCGCCCGCGCGCCACTGCCCGTGTCGACCGCCCGTCACCGCACGGACTGTAGCGGCCGTGGTCGCCCAGATAGGTTTTCCCGGCTCCCATGGATCTCGCCGACTTCGCCTACGACCTCCCGCCGGGGGCGATCGCCCAGCGGCCCGCCGAGCCCCGCGACGCGGCCCGGCTCCTGGTCGACGACCCGGTGGCGGGGCGGGTGGCCCACCGCACCGTGGCCGACCTGCCCGACCTGGTGCGCCCCGGCGACGTGCTGGTGGTCAACACCACCCGGGTGCTGCCGGCCCGCCTCCGGCTGCGCAAGGCCACGGGCGGAGAGGTCGAGGTCCTGCTGCTGGAGCGCACGCCCGCGGGCACGTGGGAGGCCCTGGTCCGGCCCGGCCGCCGGGTGGCGCCGGGCACGACCCTGGTCGCGGGCCCCGGCCTGGCGGTCGAGGTCGGTGGCCCCGGCGCCGGTGACGGGACAAGGGAGGTGGCGCTGCGGCTGGCCGACGGCGCGCCCGGAGATGAGGCACCGACCCGTGCCGACCGGGAGCTGGCCGATCGGGAGCAGGCCCTGCTGGCCCGGTACGGGGTCGTGCCCCTGCCGCCGTACATCACGGTCCCGCTGGCCGACCCCGAGCGGTACCAGACGGTGTTCGCCGAGCGGCCCGGGTCGGTGGCGGCGCCGACGGCCGGGTTGCACCTGACCGCCGCCGTGCTCGACCGGTGCCGGGCGGCGGGCGCCCGGGTGGCGCCGGTCGAGCTGCTGGTGGGCATGGGCACGTTCCGGCCCATGGAGGCCCCCAAGGTCGAGGACCACCACATGCACGCCGAGCGCTACGCCGTCCCCGCCGACACGCTGGCCGCCTGCCGAGCGGCCCGGGCGGCCGGGGGTCGGGTGGTGGCCGTCGGCACCACCAGCGTCCGGGCCCTCGAGTCGGCGGCGCTGTCGGGCCAGCTCAGCGGCCGTACGGAGCTGTTCATCCACCGGCCGTGGCGTTGGCGGGTGGTCGACGTGCTCATGACCAACTTCCACCTTCCCCGGTCGAGCCTCCTGGTGCTGGTCGACGCGTTCGTGGGCCCCCGCTGGCGCGACCTGTACGCCGAGGCGCTGGCCGCCGGCTACCGGTTCCTGTCCTTCGGGGACGCCATGTGGCTGACCCGCACCGCCGGGGCGGCGGGGGAGGGCGGGGCGCCGTGACCCTGTCGTTCGCCGTCGGGGCCGCCGACGGCGCCGCCCGTACCGGCACCGTCACCACGGCCCGGGGGACCTTCGCCACCCCGTGCTTCATGCCCGTGGGCACCCGGGGCGCGGTGCGCACCCTGTCGTCGGCCGACCTCGAGGACCTGGGGGCCGAGGTGGTGCTGGGCAACACGTACCACCTCATGCTGCGGCCCGGGGTCGACGTGGTGGAGCGCCTGGGCGGCCTCCACCGCTTCGTCGACTGGTCGGGCCACGTGCTCACCGACTCCGGCGGCTACCAGGTGTTCTCGCTGCGGCCCGAGGTCGACGACGAGGGCGCCACCTTCGCCTCGACCTACGACGGCAGCCGCCACCACCTCAGCCCCGAGGGGGCGGTCGACATCCAGGTCCGGCTGGGCAGCGACATCCAGATGGTGCTGGACGTGTGCCCGCCGCTGCCCTCGCCGGACCCGATCGTGCGCTCGGCGGTCGACCGCACGGCGCTGTGGGCCGGCCGGGCCCGCAAGGCGTTCCTGGCCCATGAGCGGCCCGACCTCAGCCAGTTCGGCATCGTCCAGGGCGGCACCGACCTGGCGCTGCGGGCCGAGAGCGCCCGGCGCACCGTCGAGCTCGGCTTCGACGGGTACGCGATCGGCGGCCTGTCGGTGGGGGAGGAGCGGGGCGCCACCATGCCCGCCCTGGAGGTGGCCGTGGCCGGGCTGCCGGCCGACCGGCCCCGCTACCTCATGGGCGTCGGCGACCCGCTGGGCATCATCGACGCCGTGGCCCGGGGCGTGGACATGTTCGACTGCGTGCTGCCCACCCGGTTGGCCCGCCACGGCACCATGCTGACCTCCGACGGCCGGGTCAACCTGCGCAACCAGCGCCACGCCGACGACCCCGGGCCGATCGACCCCGCATGCGCCTGCGGGGTGTGCGCCCGCTGGTCGCGGGGGTACCTGCGCCACCTGCTGTCGGTGGCCGAGCCCACCGCCCCCCGGCTGCTCACGCTGCACAACGTCCACTGGACCTTCGACCTGGTGCGCCGGGTGCGGGCCGCCATCGCGGCCGGCACGCTGGCCGGCCTGCGGGCCGAGGTCGCGGACCGGTGGGCCCACGATGGGGGTCCGGACGACGACGGGGGATAACCTCGTCCGGCTGCCTATGGCCCCGCTGATCGTCCTCGCCGCCACCTTCGTCCTGCTCTGGGTGCTGTTCATCCTCCCCCAGCAGCGGCGGGTGCGGTCGCACCAGGCGTTGGTCGCCTCCCTCCGGCCGGGCGACGAGGTCGTCCTGTCGGCCGGCATCTACGGTCGCATCGTCGAGCTCGACGCCGAGGAGATCACGCTGGCCGTGGCGCCGGGCGTCGAGCTGCGGGTGGCCCGCCAGGCCGTGCTCCGCCGGGTGGAGGACGCCGTCGGCCCCGACGAGGGCGAGGGCGACGACGAGACCCCTGCGGTGCAATCCGACGCACCGTCCGCCATGATTGACGAGTCGTCCCCGGCACCGGGCGCGGACCCCGGTCCCGGGACCGAGCCCCGGTCCGGCGGCGCAGCGCCCGACCCCGACGAGCGGGGCCAGGACGCCCCCGGCAAGAACGTGTGAGTTGATGCGACGCAAGATCCTGCTGCCCCTCCTGCTCATCATGGTGGTGGCCTACGGCGGCCTG